>JANLPK010000195.1:0-22513 GCA_031367205.1 Alphaproteobacteria bacterium | reverse complement strand
AGCCTTTGAGGACACAGTCGTGGGTGAGAATACCAAAATCGACAATTTGGTACACATCGCGCACAACGTCCGGGTCGGTCGAAATTGTGTGATGGCGGCCTATACCGGCATCTCAGGAAGCGTCACTATCGGTGACGGTTGTCGCTTTGGCGGGCGGTCGGGCGTCGCCGATCACTTGACCATCGGTGACGGCGCGCAGATCGGCGCTGGGGCCGCCGTGCTGAGAAACGTGCCTGCCGGTGAGACCTGGAGCGGCTTTCCGGCCAAACCTGTACGCCAGTGGTTGCGCGAAATGGCGTGGCTGTCAAAGTCGGCCGGCAAGCCTCGCGATGGAGCAAAACATGACGGATGAAGTGACGTTGGGAAGCTCTCTCGATATCAATGAGATCCTCTTTCGGATTCCCCATCGTTATCCGTTCTTGCTGGTAGATCGGGCCGAGGACTACATACCAGGGGTCAGCATCACCGGCATTAAGGCCGTGACCTTCAATGAGCCGTTCTTTCAGGGGCATTTTCCGGACTACCCAGTGATGCCTGGCGTGCTGATCGTCGAGTCGCTGGCCCAGACCGGGGGCGTGTTGATGTCCAAAACCCTCGATGTCGACCCGCGCGGCAAAACCATTCTCTTTGCGTCCCTCGACAATTGCCGCTTCCGCAATCCCGTGCGCCCCGGTGACCTCCTGCGTTTGGAGGTTCGGGTTAAGAAGGCCCGGGGAGGTTTGTTCAAGTTTGAAGGCATCGCCAAGGTTGGAGACAAGGTCGCTGCCGAAGCCGAATTCGCCGCAATGCTGATTGAGACTCCCGCATGAGCACCACCATCCACCCCACGGCGATAATCGAGGCCGGAGCGGAGCTTGCGGATGGCGTGAGCGTGGGCCCGTTTTCCATCATTGGGGCAAACGCCAAGATCGGACCTCGCACAAAGATTTTGGCCCATGTCATCGTAGAGGGTCACACGCAGATTGGTGCCGACTGCACGGTACGGAATTTCTCCAATCTCGGAGGCCCCCCCCACCATACAGGCTATCGAGGCGAGCCCACTGAGTTGGTGATCGGCGATCGCAACCTGATCTGGGAACATGTCACCATGCACATCGGCACGCCGACGGGTGGGGCCATTACCCGGGTAGGTAACGACGGCATGTTTATGGCCACCTGCCACGTTGGGCATGATTGCGAAGTCGGCGACAACGTTGTTCTGGCTCACTCTGCGACCTTGGGGGGCCACGTTTATGTTGGTGATTTCGTCATGGTCAGCGGCTTGGCCGCTGTTCACCAGTACTGCCGCGTTGGCCGCTACTCGTTCATTGGTGGACTGGCCGCGGTGACCAAGGATGTGATCCCCTATGGGTTGGTCTGGGGCAACCACGCCCACCTCGAGGGTCTAAATCTCGTTGGCCTAAAGCGCCGCGACTTCAGCCGCGAGACCATAAGCGAACTGCGCTCGGCCTATCGCCTGCTGTTCGCCGAGGAGGGCACGTTCCAGGAACGCGTCGAAGACACGGCGGCCACTTTCGGCAAGAGTGCGCCGGTGATGGAGATCATCGATTTCATTCGTGCCGACGGCAACCGTCCCCTCTGCTTGCCGGAACGCGAGGTCTAGGGCGTGTTGAAGCTGGGCGTCATCGCCGGCGGCGGCTCCCTCCCGGTGGAGATCGCAGAACACTGTGAGCAGGCGGGTCGCCCTTTTTTCGTGGCCCGCCTCAAAGGGTTTGCTGACCCCGAATTGGCCAAGTTCCCTGGTTCAGATGTCGGATTGGCTGAGATCGGCAAGTGTATTGCCCTGCTCAAGCGGGCTGGGTGCAAGGCCGTTTGCCTTGTGGGCAATGTCAGTCGACCCGATTTCGCAAAGCTCATCCCTGATCTCAAGGGCCTAACCCTTCTCCCGGGATTCATTATCGCCGCGCGGAAGGGCGACGATGCCTTGCTCCGCGCCATCATCGAAGCCTTTGCGAAGGAAGGCTTTGCAATTGAAGGGGCCCATGAGGCCAAAAGTGACTTAACGCTGCCCGCAGGTGCGTTGGGTCGGATATCGCCCCGCCCCGAACACATGGACGATATTCACCACGCCCTCAGTGTTGCTCGGGCGATAGGTTCCCTAGACATAGGCCAGGCCGCCGTCGTCTGCGAGGGCCTGGTGCTCGCCGTTGAAGCCCAGGAGGGCACCGACCAGATGCTGCGTCGGGTCGCCAATGACATATCGCCAAACCTGCGCGGCAAGGCGGGGGCAGGGCGCGGCGTGCTCGCCAAGGCACCCAAGCCGATCCAGGAGGTGCGCGTGGACTTGCCCACCATCGGCCTTGCCACAGTTCAGCGGGTCGCCGCAGCCGGTCTAGCGGGCATTGTGGGCGAATCTGGTCGTTTACTCGTGCTGGACCGCGATCAGGTCATCGCCGCCGCCAACGACCTTGGGATATTTATCTATGGTGTGGAGCCGCCTAGCTCGTGACTAGGCCCCTATGCGTCATGCTGGTCGCCACAGAGGCCTCGGGCGATGACCGGGGCGCAGGGCTCGCCAGGGTCCTAAGGGCCAAGCTGGGCGACGGGGTTCGTTTCATCGGCACCGGTGGCGAGCAGATGGCCGCTCAGGGTGTTCGCAGCCTTTTCGACATCTCCGAACTCTCGATCCTCGGCGTTGTCGATGCACTGGCGGCCTATCCGCGCGCCATGCGGCTAGTGGACCAGACAGTGGCTCTGGCCGTTCATGAGAAACCAGATGTGGTGGTCCTGATCGATTCCTGGGCGTTTAGCCTGCGGGTCGCCCATCGCCTGCGGAAGAAGAACCCCGACATTCCATTGATCAAATATGTCGCGCCGCAAGTTTGGGCGTGGCGGAAGGGTAGGGCACGCGTTCTTGCGAAGGCTGTGGATCACCTACTGACAATCCATAGTTTTGATGCGCCCTATTTTGAAGCGGAGGGCCTGGCCACCACTTTCGTCGGTAATGCCGCTCTCCAAACAGATTTCTCGCAGGCCGATCCCAAACGCTTGCGCGAACACCTCGGGATTGCCCCTACAGCCCAGATCTTGTTGGTCCTACCCGGTAGCCGTCCTAGCGAGATCAAACGGGTGCTGCCGGCCTTCGCAGAGGCTGTGACGCTATTGAGAGCGCGGCATCCAGGGTTGGAAGTCATTATTCCGGCGGCACCTACGGTGGCTGGGGCGCTCAAAGCCGCAGTGGCGAGCTGGACGGGTCCGGTTCATGTGGTGGAGGGCGAGGATGCCAAACGCGACGCCATGAAGGCTGCAACGGTCGCGCTGGCCTGTTCGGGGACGGTCAGCCTGGAGTTGGCGCTGGCCGGCTGTCCGATGGTCATCGGATACCGCATCGATCAACTGACCTACGTCCTGGTCAACCGGCTGGTTGCCCGCCCCATCACACTTTTCAACATCGCCGCAAAAGCCATGGTGGCGCCGGAGTTTATTCAGGAAGACTGCAACGGGCCTGATCTGGCACGGGAGATAACTCTGCGACTGGAAAACCCCAAAATGTGTATCCGACAGGCCGCGGCACAGTTCGAGGCCTTGGGCCAAATGGGTCGCGGCGGCCCCGATCCTTCGGAGGCCGCCGCGCAGGCCGTTCTGAAAATTATCGAGGCTCGGAAAACTTAGCCGCGCTTGTCGATCGCGGCATAGTCCCGTTGCGGGGCGCCCGTATAGATCTGGCGCGGACGACCGATTTTTTGCAACGGATCCTCGATCATCTCACGCCATTGCGAAATCCAACCGACGGTCCGCGCCAGGGCGAACAGCACTGTGAACATCTCTGCCGGAAAGCCGAGCGCCCGCAGGGTGATGCCGGAATAGAAGTCGACGTTGGGATAGAGCTTGCGCTCGATGAAGTAAGGGTCGCTGAGCGCGATCCTCTCGAGTTCCATGGCGACCTTCAACAATGGGTCATCGCCGTGACCGACCTCGTCCAAGACTTCATGGCAGGTCTTCTGCATCACTGTCGCGCGGGGATCGTAGTTCTTATAGACCCGGTGACCAAAACCCATCAGGCGATAGCGACGGTCCTTCACACCCTGCACATACTCCGGGATGCGATCCACAGTGCCGATTTCCATCAGCATGTTCAGGGCTTCTTCATTGGCACCGCCGTGACTGGGGCCCCAAAGGCAGGCGATGCCGGCGGCGATACAGGCAAAAGGATTGGCTCCCGAAGAACCCGCCAAACGCACAGTTGAAGTCGAGGCGTTCTGTTCATGGTCGGCATGGAGGATGAAAATCCGGTCCATGGCGCGAGTCAGCACGGGATTAGGCTTCCAATCCTCAGCGGGCACCGAGAAGCACATCCGTAGGAAGTTCTCGGCATAGGAGAGATCGTTCCGCGGATGCACGAAGGGTTGGCCGCGGAAGTATTTGAAGGCACGTGCCGCAATGGTCGGCATCTTGGCGATCAGCCTGTGCGACGAGATCATCCGCTGCTGCGGATCGTCCACGTTGGTGCTGTCATGATAGAAAGCCGACAGCGCTCCGACAGCGCCGACCATGATGGCCATCGGGTGAGCATCGCGGCGGAAGCCATTGAAAAATCTGTCAAATTGTTCATGCAGCATCGTGTGGTAGGTGATGGTGTGCTCGAACTCTTCGAATTCCGCGGCGCTTGGCAACTCACCGTGGAGCAAGAGGTAGCAGACCTCCAGGAACGAGGAGTTCTCGGCCAGCTGCTCGATGGGATAGCCGCGGTGCAGCAAAATGCCCTTATCGCCATCGATGAAGGTGATCTTGCTCTCGCACGAGGCTGTGGACGTAAAGCCGGGGTCATAGGTGAAGACGTCGGCTTCGGCATAGAGCTTGCGGATATCGACGACGGCAGGTCCGTCTACACCTCTTAGGACCGGCATCTCAACGGTTATACCGTTCACTGTGATCTTGGCCGTATCGCCCATGCCGTCCCCTCACGCATCGAAATTAAAACGTCTGTTTGTTGAGCCTTATAGCGGCTTACGTGGCGGACGAAAGAGCATCGTCAATACGGGCGAGACTTTCCGCTTTTCCAAGGCTTACCAGCGCCCCAGCGAGGTCCGGCGCAGGTGCGCCACCAGAGAGGACGCCGCGTAAGGCTGGACCGATCTTGCCAAGCCCCACGCCCTCCGATTCTGCGAATTGTCGAAGGCTGGCCTCAAGGACCGTGCTCTCCCAGCCAACGGTCTGGGCCAGGTGATGTCTCAAGCGGGCGAACCGTTCGCGAGTCTCTGATGTGAGTAGCGCTAAGATCTTTTCCGGCAGAGCCAGTGGGCGGGTTTTGAGAACAAATTCCACAGCCTCTGCAAGCTCGAGCAAGGTTTTCACCCCGTCACGAACCTTGGGAATGGTGCGTTGCAAGGTATCGATCGCCGCCGACGGTGGCGGCTCGCCACGTGATGCCAGGACGCTGACCACCAGAACGACAAGGCGCCCGACCTCGGTCTCGCGAATATAGTGATTGTTGATATGGTTCAGCTTGGCCCAATCAAGCCGAGCCGGCGCGCCCACCACATCTTTAACGTCGAACCATTCCACCGCCTGGGCGTCACTGAAAATCTCGTCGTCCCCATGTCCCCACCCTAGCTTAGTCAGGTAATTGCGCATGGCCTCGGGCAGATATCCCATCTCGGCGAATTCGCTGACGGCCTGTGCACCATGGCGCTTCGAGAGCTTCGCGCCGTCCGGGCCGTGGATCATGGGCAGGTGAGCCCAGATCGGCACCTCCCAGCCAAGGGCCTGATAGATCAGGGTCTGCCGCGCAGCATTGTTCAGGTGGTCGTCGCCGCGGATAACGTGGGTGACGCCCATCTCGTGGTCATCCACGACGACCGCCAGATTATAGGTTGGGGTGCCGTCTGTGCGTAATAGGATCAGGTCGTCCAGATCCTTGTTTTGGAATCGAACGGGCCCCTTTACCTGATCCTCGATCAGAGTTTCACCCTCCAACGGGCTCTTGAGCCGCACCACAAAGGGTTGGGCCTCGTCATAGTTTCCAGCCCCATGCTCACGCCAGGGTGAGCGCACCACGCGACCCTCGATTCTGGCTAATTCGCGCTCATGGGTCAACTCGTCGACTGTCATGAAGTCTCGGTACGCGTGGCCGCTGGCCAGCAGAGCGTCGGCGGCGAGTCGATGGCGATCGGCCCGCTGGGCCTGAAACACCGGTTCGGCATCCGGCGTCATGCCCAACCAGGCCAATCCATCAAAAATCACCTTTACGGCATCCTCGGTGGAGCGCTCACGGTCAGTGTCTTCGATACGCAACAGGAAGGTCCCGCCGGTATGCTTGGCATAAAGCCAGTTGAAAAGAGCGGTTCGAGCCGTGCCTATATGCATAGCGCCAGTGGGCGAGGGGGCGATGCGGGTGACGACGGGGCGGTCGGACATTGAAACTTTGACGTTGGGAGGTGAAAGCCCGCTGGGGGCTAAGGGAATTGCCGCGCCTCATAGCATAGCGTTTCGCAAGCCTCCTAGCCTCACGGCATTTGTTCGAAGTTTGCCGACGGAGTTTGTCGCCCAGGTCGACCGTTGGACCCTGTGGTGCCCCGTGACCATGGGCTGCGGGTCGGCGATCTACTTCATGCTGCCAAGGGAACCAGTCATCGCCCTGGCATGGTTGGCGTTGGCGATCATCGCTTTGCTGATGTTCTGCCGCCTGAGGTGGAACCTCAGGCGCGGCGTTGCCGTTGGTCTGGTCTTGCTGGCCTTTGCAATTGGCGGGTTTGCAGCGGCAAAGCTGCGAACCCAGCGGGTTCGCGCGCCGGTCGCGCCAATGAACCTGGGTCTCACTACGATTGAAGCCTTTGTAGTGGACATTGCCAGTCCAGGGCAGGGCGGCCAGCGCCTCCTGCTTGCCCCAATTCACATCACGGGCCTTACGCCGTCTCAGACCCCAATTCGCGCGCGGATCACGCTGAAGGCTGACACCCCCCTGCCAAATCCCGGTGACACGATCAGGGTGCGCGGCATGCTCAATCCGCCACCGCCGCCTGCCAGCCCCGGTGCCTACGATTTTGCCCGTGACGCGTTCTACGACAGCGTCGGCGGAGTCGGTTTCGCGCTGATCCCACCGCAGGTCGTGGCACCACAAAATCAGGCACCGTGGCCGCTTCGGCTCCAGATGCGGATCAATGCGGCCCGCTGGCATTTGGCCCAGCGGATTGTGGATGATCTGGGGCCGGAGCAGGGCGGCTTGGCGGCAGCCATGGTCACCGGACATGATGCCTATGTGCCAAGAACCCAGGTCGATACCCTTCGCGCCTCAGGCTTAGCGCACATCATCTCGATATCAGGTCTGCACATGGCCATCGTTGGGGGCTTCACCTTCGCCGCCGTCCGCGCCCTGATTGCTTTATGGCCGTGGCTGGCATTGCGAGTCTCGGGCAAGAAGGTTGCGGCCCTCATCGGGTTGACTGCCGTCTTGGGTTACTTGGTCTTGTCCGGGGCACCCAATCCGGCGGAGCGCGCCGCCATCACTGCGGCCTGCGCCTTCGCTGCGATCCTATTTGATCGCCGCGCCATCACGTTGCACACCTTGGCAGTCTCGGCGGTGGCCATTCTCGCTTTCCAGCCTGAAGCGGTCACCGAGCCGGGCTTCCAGATGTCTTTCGCCGCGACAACGGCCCTGGTTGCCTTGGCAGAGGCTTGGCCCAGGCCGTTGCGGGAGATCAGCGTTCCGTGGCCCATCCGGTTGGTCCAAGGGGCTGGGACCCTGCTGCTCGCCAGTTTTGCCGCCAGTTTTGTTGCGGGTCTGGCAACTGGACCTTTCGCGCTCCAGCACTTCAATCGAATTTCGACCTTCGGGCTCGCGACAAACCTATTGGTCGAGCCGATCTCCACCTTCCTGATGATGCCGGCCCTGGCGATCGGCGCGGTTCTGACGCCCCTGGGCCTGGGCCGTTGGCCGCTTTCGGTTGCCGGCTATGCAATTTCCCTCATGAACCAGATCGCGACCTTCGCGGCAGGGCTGCCGTTTGCCCAGCTCACGATTGCCAGCGCGCCGGGCTGGACTCTCGCCTCCGCGTTCTTGGGTATCCTTTGGCTCTGCCTTTGGCGTGGGCGGCTGCGTTGGATCGGCTTGCCCTTTGCCCTAGCCGTCAGCTTGGCACCGCGACCTCCGCAACCAGATCTTTGGGTCTCGGCCGATGCCTCGGCTCTGGCGGTGCGAGACGGCAAGCACGCCATTCTATATCGGACCGACGTCAAGCTGTTTGCCGCTCAGATCTGGGCCCGACGTCGAGGACTGGTGCAACCGGCTAATCCGCTGGCCGCGCGAGACGGCCTCTACGATTGTGACCGATGGTCCTGCTTGCCGCGCCCCAATGTCCGTGCGCCTCGCGTCTCGGCGATCTGGACTCGCCGCATCACGACCCTCGCCAAGAAGATGCCAATTTTCTGCGGGGCTTCAGAGGTCATCATAGTGCGTGGCTATGCCGATGACGCCGACTGTCCCCAGGCCCTTGTGCTAGACGCTGACGACTTCGCAAGAGGGGGCTCAGCTGAGCTCTATCGACAGCCGAGCGGCACCTGGCGCACGGTATGGGCGCAACCCCTTCGAGGCGATCGCCCTTGGACCGCCGGCATCGTCAGCGAAGAATGAGCCTAATGGTACTTGCGGATCAGACCCACCAACCGACCCTGGACCTGAACCTGATCTGGACCGTAGATCCGGGTTTCATAGGCAGGATTGGCGGCTTCAAGGGCAATCGATGCGCCCTTCTTCCGGAGACGCTTCAGAGTGGCTTCCTCGCCCATCACCAAAGCCACGACGATTTCACCGGAGGTCGCAGCATCCGTCTTGCGTATGACCACATAGTCCCCGTCAAGGATGCCGGCATTGAGCATGGAGTCGCCTTGGACCTCGAGCACGAAATGCTCTCCGGCCCCGAGCAAAGATTCTGGAACCATCAGACGGTCTCGCTCCTGCTGGATCGCCTCAATGGGTGTGCCGGCCGCGATCTTGCCGAGAACCGATAGCTCGCGAACATCATTGGCCGCAGCCAAGGTCACCCCGGCTTCACCCGGCGCAATCAACTGGGGCTTAAAAGCCCCCTTGCCCTTTGGGGGCGCGGACATGGTCGCTTGTTGCGGCATCTTTACAACCTCCAGCGCCCGAGCCCGATGGGGCAACCGACGCAGGAACCCGCGCTCTTCCAGTGCGGTTATCAGCCGGTGGATACCGGACTTCGAGGCGAGATCTAGAGCGTCCTTCATCTCATCGAAGGAGGGGGAGACGCCGGACTCTTTGATACGCTCGTGAATGAACATGAGCAGTTCGTGTTGCTTGCGGGTCAGCATGGCTGTGGAACCTTTGGGAACAAATCGACAACTTCTGAAGATGTTCTCTAGGCGTTCTTCGTTAATGTCAAGTTGACTACCGGTGAGATTAAGCCAGCCCCAACAGATTTCGGGTCGCTCTGGCTACGTCAGATTGCCGCATGAGGCTCTCGCCGACCAACATTGCCTTGGCGCCGCAGCGCTCCAAACGCGCTACATCGGTAGGGCCAAGGATCCCGCTTTCGGTAACTAATACTGCATTGTCAGGGGCTTGAGCCGATAAAACCTCGGTGACGCCCAGGTCAATCTCGAAAGTCCGAAGGTTTCGATTGTTCACGCCGATGAGGTCGGCACCCAATTGCCGGGCGCGTTCCATTTCGCTGGAGTCATGCACCTCAACCAACACGTCCATGCCAAAGCGACGGGCTTCAGACATCAACTTCCCGGCCAAGGAATCATCGACCATCGCTAGAATCACGAGGATGGCGTCGGCACCGAGGGTCCTTGATTCGGCTACCTGCCAGGGATCAACCAGGAACTCTTTGCGAAGGACGGGCAGGGTGCAGGCGTCCCGGGCGGCCGTCAGGAACCCGTCGGCCCCCTGAAAACTTGGTGCGTCGGTCAGCACGGAGAGACAGGCAGCACCTCCGGCTTCATACGCCTTGGCCAAGTTCGGCGGATCGAAGTCTTCGCGGATCAAGCCCTTGGAGGGCGAGGCCTTCTTGATCTCGGCGATCAGTGACAGTTTCCCTGGCAAATGACCGCGCGCCAATGCCGCGAGAAAACCACGCGGTGCCGATACCGTCTTTGCGAGCGCTTCAAGGTCGCCCAGGCTGCGACGCGTCTTGCGCTCGGCAACATCGATGCGCTTGTAGGCGGCAATAGCTTCAAGAATGTCGGTCATGGCGCACTCGTGATCGCGACGAGTCGGTCCAGCGCCAGCTTGGCGCGACCATCATCAACCACCTGCGCGGCCAAAGCGACACCGTCGGATAAGTTGCCCACCTTCTCGCCGACAAGAAAGGCCGCCGCCGCGTTCAGCAACACGATATCGCGATAGGCTCCGGCTTCACCCTCCAACAGACGACGCAAAGCCTGCGCATTATGTTCCGGATCACCGCCGGTAATCTCGCTGAGCGAACGTCGCGTCAGCCCGACCTCTTCGGGTGTGATTGAGAACCGCCGGACGCCGCCTTGGTGCCACTCGGCGACCATGGTTTCACCGGTCGTGGTGATCTCGTCTAAGCCGCCACCGTGGACCACCCAGGCGCGCTCCGTGCCCAGGGCACCCAAGACACGGGCCAAGGGCTCTACCCAGGCCTCGGCAAACACCCCCACCACTTGGCGATTGGCACCGGCAGGATTGGTAAGCGGGCCAAGCAGGTTAAATAGGGTGCGGAACCCCAGTTCAGCTCGGATTGGCGAAACGTGACGCATCGCCCCGTGGTGTGCCTGCGCAAACAGGAAACAAAGGCCCGCCTCATTCAACGCGCGCAACTGTCGATCTGCGGGCGCGCTGACATTCACACCCAACACAGCCAAGACATCAGCAGTACCCGACTTCGATGAGAGCGCACGATTGCCGTGCTTGGCGACCTTTATCCCGCCGCCGGCCGCCACGAAGGCCACACCGGTAGAGATATTCAGAGTGTGCTGACCATCGCCCCCGGTGCCGCACACGTCCAGGGTAGGGTAGGGCACATCCAGCTTGATGGCCGCATCACGCATAGCCATGGCACCGGCGGTAATCTCCTCGACTGTCTCGCCGCGCATGCGGATCGCCGTGATGGCTGCGGCGACTTGGGCCGGCGAAGGTTCTCCCCGGAAGCAGGCCGCGAAGAAGGCCTGTGCCTCCTCCCGGCCCATAACTGCGCCGTCGGCGAGGCGTCCCAGCAACGGCTTAAACGCGTCGGACATCAGGCAATGGCGAGCGGAGTGATCCCCGCCAGTTCCAAGAAGTTCCCCAGCAGCTTGTGCCCGCCTTCGGTGGCAATAGACTCCGGATGAAATTGCACCCCATGCACGGGCCGACTGCAGTGTTGAAAACCCTGGATTTCGCCGTCCTGCGTCCAAGCCGTGATTTCCAGTTCGGCCGGCAAGGTCTCGCGTGCCACCGACAGGCTATGATAGCGGGTGCCGGTAAACGGCTGTGGCAGGCCCTTGAAGACCCCAACATCGGTGTGAGAAATCGGGCTGGTTTTGCCGTGCATAATCGCCTTGGCTCGAATGACATCACCGCCATAGGCTTGGCCGATAGCTTGGTGCCCCAGGCAAACCCCCAGGATCGGCAAGTCCGCCGGTGCCGCGCGAATGAGTCCAAGACAAATCCCGGCCTCGTTAGGGGTGCAGGGGCCTGGCGAGAGCAACAACCCTTGCGGCTTCATCCCAAGCGCTTCCTCAACTGTCAGCGCATCATTGCGATAGACAAGCGTCTCGGCCCCCAACTCGTTCAGATAGTGGACGAGGTTGTAGGTGAAGCTGTCATAGTTATCGATAACCAGGATCATTCGCAGTCCTCTAAGCCTACCTTGGCCCCACGCCAAGACATGGCATTGCGCGCAGGCACGGATCGACAAACACTACGGACATGCCGAACGCCGATTCTATCGTCAAACGCGCCACCGATGCCGGACAATTGGCCTTAGCGAGAAGCCTGTTGGCCACGCCACAGGCCAAACAGGAGACCCGCACCGTTCTGCTGGCGGCAGCCTTCGCCGCGGCCTCGGCCTTAACCTTGGCCACCGCGACAATCCTGGCCCCCCCGGTCAATAGCACCCACCTAGCCACAGCTCACCGCTAGACGAACCGCCACGCTTCTTCGGCGGCGCGGCGTAGGGCGCGGGCTTTGTGTTCGGTTTCGTCATACTCAGCATCAGCGTCGCTATCGACCACAATGCCGCCACCGGCCTGGACATACATCTGCCCGTCTTTGAAGAGTGCGGTGCGAAGGATGATGCAAGTATCGACCGAACCATCGGCACCGAAATAGCCCGCCGCACCGGCATAGCCCATGCCGCGCTTTTCGATCTCAAGTTCGTCGATGATCTCCATGGCTCGCACCTTGGGGGCTCCTGAGAGCGTTCCGGCCGGCAAGGCTGCCATTAACACGTCCACAGGATCTAACCCCTCAGGGGCGTCGCCCTCCACATTGGAGACCAGATGCATGACGTGGCTGTAGCGCTCGACAAAGAAGCTGGCGGTCACCCTCACATGCGCACCCTTTGAGGGCTTGGGCGGCGCATTTGCACCGGCTCGGTTCAGCATCGCCACTCGGCCCACATCATTGCGCCCTAGGTCCAGCAGCATCAGATGTTCGGCTCGCTCCTTAGGATCGGCGATTAGTTCAGCCTCGAGCGCCCGGTCTTCCTCCGGAGTCGCGCCACGCGGACGCGTTCCGGCGATAGGCCGAATGGTTATCTTCCCATCACGCAGTCGGACCAGAATCTCCGGGCTAGATCCCGCCAACTGGAAATCGCCAAAGTTCAAATAGAACAGGAAGGGCGAGGGGTTGGTCCGGCGAAGCGATCGATAGAGCGCGAAGGGATCTAAACCAAACGGCGCGCGAAATCTGTGGCTCGGCACCACCTGGAAAATGTCACCGGCGTGGATGTAGTCCTTGGCACGGTCGACAATGGTTCGATAGTCGGCGCGACTGATCGGGGTAGTGAACTGGTCGGGCGTGGCGACCCCGGTTCCGGACAAGGGCGGCGCGTGACCGCCGAGGTCAGTCTTGACCGCCTCCAACCGCTGGTGGGCGGCGGTGAGGGCGTCACCCGAACCCATCGCGCCAGGCCGCGCTGTGGTGACCAGAATGATCTCCTGGGCGATCGCATCAAAGATCGCCACCACGGAAGGGCGGATCATCACAGCATCAGGTAGATTCAAGGGGTCTGGATTGATGTTCGGCAGCTTTTCAACCAACCGGATCATGTCGTAGCCGATGACACCAAATATCCCGGCAGACATCGGCGGTAGGCCAGTCGGTAAGTCCAGGCGTGACGCGGCTACCAGGTCACGCAGGCTATCTAACGCTCCCCCGTCCTGCTTGGTGAACAGTCCTGCGGCTATATTCGCGCCTTCAGCGATCTCGGCAGTGTTGCCGTGGCACCGCCAAACCAGATCCGGCTTCATGGCGATCACGGAATAGCGCCCACGCCACGCGCCGCCCTCAACGCTCTCAAAGAGAAAGGCATAGGGCTGGCCCTTAGCCAGCTTCAGATAGGCCGAGACAGGCGTCTCCAGGTCGTCAATCAGCCGAGTCCAAACGACTTGCGAGGCACCGTTTGCATACTTCGTCGCAAAGTCGTCGAACGTCGGCTCGATCGTCACTTTGATTTTCCGACAGGCTTGGCTGCTTTCGCGGCCTTGGGATCAATCGCCTCCAGGCCCAAAGCGAGCCGCGCGACATTGGGATAGATCTTCGGCTTGATCTCCGCCCGCGCGGCTTTGCGAGCGTCCACGCCGATCTCACGGAACAAGGCCATGGTCATCTGCGGGCGCCCGGCCTCCACCATCTGAGCAATTTGCGCTGGGTTCGGCGGACGAATGGCCTCAAGTTTTCCGACGATCATGCCGAAAGACTGAGCATTCTGGGCGGTCAAAGGATCACCGAGGGCGGCATCAAAAATCTTGCTGAGCCCCTCGGGTGAGAATTCCTTGTTCTGCTGAGCGGTCCGACGATCAATCCCTGCGGCATGGCTGACAGCGGCCCCGACCGAATGGGCGACAGCCTCAAGGCTTTCGCCCTTCTTAAGCCGAGCGCTCAGCTCATTGGCCTTGTCTTGCAGACGTTTGGCCATTTGTTGGGCCATCCACACCTGGGTGAGGCGCGGCCGAATATCGGCAAGGGCGGGCAGGGCGCGAGGGATAACCTTCTCGACGCGCACGGCGAAGGATTCACCCTGACCTTCGTCTTCAATTTCGCTCTCGCCGCCCTGTGGGAGGTCAAACGCCGCCTTCACAAGCTTTTCGGTAAGGCCGGGAACGGGGTGGCCCTGAGGATCGCCACCTTGTGCGGAGAACGGACCGAGTGTCACCGTCGGCACGCCGGCCTTCTTGGCGGCCTCGGGCAAACTCGCACCCCCGGAGTGGGCGTCATCATAGGCTTGGCTAAGCGCGTAGACCTTTTCAGCTGCGGCCGTTTTCCGAGCTTCGGCTTCGAGGGTCGGTCGAAGTTCAGCCAGGGTCGCCGTATGCCCTGGCGTGATCCCGATCACCTTAATCACGGCAAATCCCAGATCGCCTTGAACGACCTTCACGTCACCTGAGGATGCCGAGAACGCGGCCGCAGCGACCTTGCCGTCTGCAATAGCGGTGCGCGGCTTTTCCGCATACCGAACGACCTCGACGCCGGTCGACTTGGCAATCAGGTCAACATCTTCACCGGCACCCAGGCGCGTAGCGATGTCCTGTGCCGCCTTTGCGGTTTTCGTCGGCACCTGGATTACGCTGCGGGTTTCAGGCTTGCTCAAGGTGTCTTTCCGGAAATTGAACTGCTTCTGGATTTCGGCCTCGGTCACCGGCCCAGCGGGCCCCGCCAAAGCCGGGCTGAAACGAACAACCGTCAAAACCCGATATTCCGGCCGCATCAGTTGAGCGGCGTTTTCGCTCATGAACTTGGTGAGTTGTGCGTCGGTGGGGGGTGCAAGGGCAGCAACTTGGCTGGGGCCTAAGGATAAATACCCGACATCACGGGTCTCCGTCATGTAAATCGCACCCAAGGCACTATAGGCGCGAGGAACCCGCAACCCATCCACGATGGCGGACACCAAATGCGACTGAGCGATCTCGTCGCGCATGCCGCTCTCAAATTTGTCAGGTGTCAGATTGTTCTGGGCCAAGGCTTGCTGATAGAGCGCCTTGTCGAAGCGTCCTGAGATCCGATCAAAAAAGTTGGGAATCTTTTCGATTTGCGCCGTCATGAGCTCGTCAGCGGGCTTCAGACCAATTTTCGCCAAATATGCGCCAAACGACTCTCTGGTCGCCAACTCGTCCAACAGGCGTTGATCAATGCGGTTCTCAACGGCCATCTCCAAAGAAACGGGTTGGCCGGCTTGTTTTTCCAAGCCTTGGCGGGCCCGGTCAAACTCACCGCGGAACTCCTGACCACCCATGCTGCGATCACCGGCGACAATCACCTGATTGGTCGCGTGACCCTTGAAGACGTCCCGCACGCCAAACACGGCAAAGCTCAACACCAGCAAACCGATCAAGCCTGCGGCGAACCAAGACTTCGCAAATGCGCGGAGTTGAGCGATCATGTGTGCCTTTCCGACCCCGACTGGGGCAACCATTAGACGCGCGGTATAGTGGGTCTGGCTTCCCTCCGGCAAGGGCAAGTGATTTCGAGGACCATAGTTCCATCGTGACACGATGCGTGGCCTGGCTTATCGGGCTGCTTCATCGTTCCATTCCAAGGCTCCCGATCATGTCCCGAACGCCTCTAATCGCCGGCAATTGGAAGATGAACGGCGACACTGCCGCACTGGCCGACGCCAAGGCCGTCGCGGCGGGCCTTGGGCAGACGCGCGCGCGGATAGCCCTCTGTCCGCCGTCCACCTTGATCGCCCAGATGGCTTGGGCTCTGAAGGGCACGGGGGTTCTTGTCGGAGGACAGGACTGCAGAGCCGAGACATCAGGGGCTTTTACCGGCGATATTGCCGCCGAAATGCTCGCCGATGCCGGGGCCGTCATGGTCATCCTTGGCCACTCCGAGCGTCGAGCCGGCTACGGCGAGACTGACGGCCTGGTGGCCGCCAAGGTTCTGGCCGCGCTCCGAGCCGGTCTGGAACCGATCATCTGCGTCGGTGAAACGCTGGAGCAACGCCAAGCGGGCACGGCATTGGAATTGGTGACGGCGCAGGTTCGAGGATCGCTGCCTCCAGAGCTTGTCGGCCAGGCCTTCTCCGTGGCCTACGAGCCGGTCTGGGCTATCGGAACCGGCCTCACGCCCACAACGGCCGAGATCGAAGAGATGCACAGCGCAATTCGATCGGCGCTAACCACGCAATTCGGCGCGCACGGGCAAGCGCCACCCATTCTCTACGGTGGCTCAGTGAAGCCTTCCAACGCCGGAGAAATCCTTCAAGCAAGAGAGGTCGGCGGTGCCTTGGTCGGCGGCGCATCGCTAAAGGCGGTCGACTTCCTGGGGATCATCGCGGCCTCTCCCGCTTAGGTCCTGATAAATGTTGTCACAAAAACTAGGCAAATATGTCGCCAAATCTTGGTTTGCGCCCCCGGTAGAACCGGGCTTCTAACCCCACCCCAACGAAGGTCGCTTGTGCGGACTTAATCTGCACACGGCCCTAATGGGGTCTCAACATGCATTGCCAATTCTCGCGCCAAGCCGAGCGCAAATCCTGGCTCATGGCCACGACCATGATGGTCGTTAGCTTGGCCTTCGGAAGTCACGCTCTGGCAGCGGAGGCAGGCGCTGGGCCGGTGAATATTGATCCGGAAAACGCTGACTACGGAAATCGGGTTGAGGAGCTCGTGGTGACGGCCGCAGCCGGGCTCGTCTCCTCAGCGCCAATTCGCGCATCGCTGGACGCGACCCAACCGCAGGCGATCATCGAGCGCAAGGCGATCGATCAATTCATTCCCGTCACCGCCGACTACACTCAGATCGTCAATCTTTCACCCAGCATGTCTGGGACTTCATTCAACGGCCCCGGCCTAGGAGAAGCCAAGAGCACTCTGCGCGGCTTCAAGGACGGAGAATATAACCTCACCTATGATGGGATCCCTTGGGGAGATGCCAATGGCCCTACCCACCACTCCACGTCATTCTTCCCCTCGTCCACCATCGGCGCAGTGGTGGTGGACCGGGGGCCAGGGCAAGCCAGCCAGTTGGGCGTTGCCAGCTTCGGCGGTTCGGTGAATCTGTTCTCACCCGAAGTCAGTATGCAGCGCGGCGGGTCCCAATCGATCACCGCCGGATCCTGGGGCACCGCGATGTCGGTCACCAAGCTCAATTCAGGTGCGATCGATAAGCTGAACGGCGCGCGCGTGCTGCTCAATTTCCAGGAGCTGACGACGGATGGCTATCTCACTCACAGCGGAGCGACGGCCTACAATCAGCTGATCCGCGCCGTCATTCCGCTAAGCGAAAACTGGAAGCTGACGGTGCTCGGCACCTGGAACTACACCAAGGTCTATACCAATGACAATTCCGGCGCGACGCTGACGCAAGTGGGTCTCTACGGAAAGAACTTCGGACTGTCTGATGACCCATCAGCACCAACCTATTATCGCTACAACGTCGTCAACAAGCACACGTATTTCAACTATGCCAAGCTCACTGGCGACCTTACCTCGAGCCTCAAGCTCGAGGACACCATCTATTCCTACTACTACAAAAACGACACCGAGTCGGCCCTGGATCCCACCCTGTCTCCCGCAGATATTCTGGCGAAAAAAGGACTGCAGATCACCCAGGTTCCCGGCGGGAAACCTGTCATCAACGGCCACATCCCCGGCTACACCAAGCTCAATGTCTACAAGATCTACGGCAATATCCTCCACCTGGATCAGACGGTGCCTTTCGGCACGATCAAAGCCGGGCTGTGGTCAGAGAGAGCCCAGACCGGTCCACGCGCCCGCTACGACTATGACGCCACACTCGGCCGCACAGCGGCTGGCTGGACCGTCGACTACCGCCAGAAGGTTTTGCCCGGCGTCCCGCAATACCTGGAATACTTGCAATATTCCGGCTGGACCCAGTACCAACCCTTCGTCGATGTGGAATGGAATGTGACTCCCGAGCTGACGGTCACGCCGGGGATCAAATATGTCAGTGAAAAGCTGCACGTGGACGCCGACGTCAATCAGAGCTCACGCCTGCCGTTCCACGGGTCCAAGACCTTCACCAAGACCCTCTACTTCTTGACCGCCAACTATAAGGTTCGCGACAATCTGGCGGTCTATGGCCAATACGCGACAGGTTTTCTACTGCCGGACATTAGCGCAACACAGAAGGTCAATCCTAACCTCAATCAGTTGGAGCCGCAGGAATCCACCAACTATCAGGCGGGCCTAGTCTATCACGGTGGCCGATTCACCCTGGACGCTGATGTCTACAAGATCGACTTCACCAACAAGATCCAGTCGACCCTGATCGGATCTGAAACCGTTAGCTACAACCTTGGCGGTGCGCGTTATACAGGCATCGAGGGTGCGGTCACATTTGCCGCACGCGACGATCTCTTCCTCTTCGCCAACGGGTCACTGAACGAAGCCAAAGCGCTTGGTGCCAGCACCACGATCAATGGTGTGGCGATCAAAATCACCGGCGGCAAGCAGATTGCCAATGCCCCGAAATCGACTGCATCTATCGGCGCGCTCTTTCACAACGACATATGGTCGGTCTCCCTCGCCGATAAGTATGTCGGAGAGCAGTGGGCCGCTGAGGGAGAACCTGACGCCTACCGGATCAAACCCTACCTCTCTGCTGATCTGAAGGTGGTTTACAAGGTCGGGCGCTATCGACTCGAAGCGGCCGTCTACAATCTCCTGGACAGCCAGCAAGCGACCACCATTAAGCCCGGCAAGACGGTTCCCTACGACCAGTACTATTTCCAGCCCGAGCGGAACTTCCAGACCTCCCTCAAAGTCAATTTCTAGGGGCTCCCATGACCCGTCTCAGAATGCTCGCAAGCCTAGTTTTCGCTCTTTCAGCTTCCTCCCCGGTCTGGGCCGACGGGACCAAACCGAAGGCGACGGCCCACTTCCTCTCGGCGGCTGAGCTTGACCCGGCCCACACCTTACCGACACCGCCCGAGGAAGGTAATCCAACGGCCGTGCGTGAGATGGACGAACTGCGGGCTATCGTCGCGGCTCGGACGCCGGAACGTCTGGCTCAAGCCCAGTTTGACGACGTGACAAAGGATGGGTCCATATTCGCCGACGTCATGGGTCGGGGATTTGACCTCAAGGTCCTACCGCTAACGACAAAACTGATGGCAGAGGTGCGAAATGAAGAGAAGGTCGCCGCCGACGCCGCCAAGGCCCGTTACATGCGCAAACGCCCTTGGATCGTTGATGACACCTTGGCCAGCTGCAGCCGGGAAGACGAACCCCTGACGGGATACCCAAGCGGACATGCCACCATGGGCTATTCCATGGCCATTGTTCTGGCCGAGATCGCCCCGGACCGGGCTCAGAGACTCCTAGATCGCGCAGCCGCATATGCCGAAAGCCGATTGGTCTGCGGCATGCACCGGCGTCTGGACATCGTTGCCGGGCAAGCCTTGGGCACTGCCGTTGCCGCCAATCTGCTGCGCAATTCTGAATTTCGCGTTCACCTGAATGCGGCGACCGCAGAATTGCGCGCCGCTAGACTCATTCCCTAGATCAGCAGCCCAAACAGCCGACAGTCGCGACGCTCGCCGTCGCGTTCGACATAGCCTCTCAGCAAACCTTCCTCGTGGAACCCCAGCTTCATCAGCAGACCGTCTGAGCGGAAATTTCCCAAGTGAGTTCGGGCGGCCAGCCGCCTTAGGCCCAATCCGGCAGCATGGCCCACAACGGCTTGCACCGCCTCCAGCGCAAAGCCCTGACCCCATGAGTCGCGCCCCAGCATGAAACCGACCTCGCCACGCTTATGCCATTTGTCGATATCGGAAAGATCGCACATGCCCAGCAGCCCGCCGCCATCGAGCCTGCGAATGGCCCAGTGAAAAGCCCGCCCCTCGGTCATATCCTTGACCTGGTTCGCCACAATGGCATCGATCAACTCAGGGTCATCGATTTCGCTCACATCCCAGTGCGCCATGACCTCCGGATGGTTCATGATCGGGAACATGTCGGCGGCGTCCTCAAGCCTCAGGGGCGTGAGTCTCAGGCGTTCAGTCTCTAGAATCACGGCTCGGAGCCCCCTTGCGTGTCGATCATCCCGCCCTAGCTATGGCCTTGTGCGTCACAGAGTGGTAGACGCCGCGCTGCTTTTCGGCGCGTCCTTGCCGCTGAACACATCGGATTTGGAAATGCTCGGCATATTGCTCGCTTGCCACATTGTTGTCTGCATCGGCTTGATCGGGGTTGTACTGCTGCAACGCTCCGAGGGTGGAGCGCTCGGCATGGGCGGCGGCCCGTCGGGTTTCATGTCGGCGCGTGGGGCAGGGGACCTGCTCACCCGCACCACCTGGATCTTAGCCACCCTGTTCTTCATCCTAAGCTTGGCTCTGACCATTCTGTCGGGTCGCTCTAAGGGCTCTGACTCGGTTGTGGACCGCGTGAAGATGAACAATCTCGCGCCCAGCACCCTCAATCGGCCGGCCCCGGCGGCGCAGCCTGCCGCACCAACCAATCCGGATGCGGCACCAGCGCCGTTCCAGGCTCCGACCCCGGCTGTGCGCAATCCCTTCGGTGCGGAACCGGCTCCGGCGCAACCCGCGCCGACCAAACCCTGATTTTCGCCGCTCGCCTCGAATCACCTAGCGGCATTCCCGCCGAATCACCGCTACTCTGAACCCCCATGACCCGGTACATTTTCATCACCGGTGGCGTGGTCTCCTCCTTGGGTAAAGGTCTGGCCTCAGCCGCCCTCGGCGCGTTGCTGCAGGCGCGAGGCTATAAGGTTCGGCTGCGCAAGCTCGACCCCTATCTCAACGTCGATCCGGGCACGATGAGCCCCTATCAGCACGGCGAAGTCTTCGTCACCGATGATGGAGCCGAGACCGACCTGGATCTCGGTCACTATGAGCGCTTCACAGGGGTCAGCGCCACGCGCAATGACAACATCACCACGGGCCAGATCTATAAGACTATCATCGAGAAAGAACGCCGCGGCGACTATCTGGGTGCGACGGTCCAGGTGATCCCCCACGTCACCGATGAGATCAAACAGTTCGTGCTGTCTGACCCGGGGGAGGGCGTCGACTTCGTGCTGGTGGAGATCGGCGGCACGGTGGGCGATATCGAGGGCCTGCCGTTCTTCGAGGCCATCCGCCAACTGGGCCAAGAACTGCCGCGCGGTCAGGCCTGCTACATCCACCTGACCCTGCTGCCCTATATCAAGACCGCCGGCGAGATGAAGACCAAGCCGACCCAGCACTCGGTCAAAGAGCTACGCTCCATCGGCATCCAGCCGCACATTCTGCTGTGCCGCTGCGAGCAGCCGATCCCGGACGGTGAGCGCCGCAAGATCGGCCAGTTCTGCAATGTCCGTGAGAGCGCGGTCATCCAGGCCATGGACTCCGACAACATCTATTCTGTGCCCCTGGACTATCACGAACAGGGTCTGGACCGTGAAGTGCTCGACGTTTTCGGCATGACCGATGTCGCCCCAGCACCGGATCTGGCGCGCTGGAAAGATATCTCTCACCGGCTCACCAACCCCGACGGCGAGGTAAATATCGCCATTGTCGGCAAGTATACCGGCCTGACCGACGCCTATAAGTCCCTGGTCGAGGCCCTGATCCATGGCGGCGTCGCCAGCAATGTGCGGGTCAGGTTCGACTGGATCGAGGGCGAGGCCTTTGAGCGCGAAGAAGGCCTAATTGCCGAGCGACTGACCGACGTCCACGGCGTCCTGGTCCCCGGTGCCTTCGGCGAGCGGGGCTCGGGCGGCATGATCCGCGCCGTACAGTTCGCCCGCGAACACCAGATCCCCTATTTCGGCATCTGCTTCGGCATGCAGATGGCCATGATCGAATCGGCCCGCACGCTCGGCGGCATCACGGAAGCCTCTTCCACCGAATTCGGCTCCACCAGTCAGCCTGTCGTGGGCCTGATGACGGAGTGGACCAAGGACAATCACCGCGAAATCCGCGGCGAGGCCGACGATAAGGGCGGCACCATGCGCCTGGGGGCTTACGAGGCGCTCCTGACGCCCGGCTCTAAGGTCGCGCAAATCTACGGCACCACCAGCATCATGGAGCGCCACCGCCACCGCTATGAGGTCAATATCGCCTATCGTGACGCCATCGAGCAGACCGGCCTAAAATTCAGCGGTCTGTCGCCGGACGGCATCCTGCCCGAACTCTGCGAACGCAGCGACCATCCTTGGTTCGTCGGCGTGCAGTTCCACCCCGAACTCAAGAGCCGCCCCTTCGACCCGCACCCGCTGTTCTCCAGCTTCATCGGCGCGGCCAAGGTGCGCAGCCGGTTGGTTTGATGCTGAGCGCGGCCGACATCCGGGCTCTGGCTTTGGCTCTACCTCTGGCGGAGGAAGCTCCCCACTTCGAGGCCACCTCTTTTCGAGTGAAAGGCAAGATATTCGCCACCATGGGCGAGGAGGCTGGACGTGTAACCCTGAAGTTCGATCCTG
>JANLPK010000169.1:0-4709 GCA_031367205.1 Alphaproteobacteria bacterium | reverse complement strand
AGCGTGGGCCAAGACCTGAGCCAGCTCCGCATGGGTGTAGAATTCCAACCGGATCGGGATGCCGAACCGATCACGGAGCGGCGTGGCCAACAGGCCGGCCCGGGTGGTGGCGGCGACCAGGGTGAAGGGCGCAATGTCGATGCGGATTGAGCGTGCTGATGGCCCCTCACCGATGATCAGGTCCAGCACATGGTCTTCCATAGCCGGATAGAGAATCTCTTCCACATTGGCCGGGAGTCGGTGGATTTCGTCAATGAATAGAACGTCGCGCGGTTCGAGGTTGGTCAGGATAGCGGCTAGATCCCCGGCCTTGGCCAGCACTGGACCGGAGGTGGCGCGAAAGCCGACCCCCAATTCGCGCGCGACGATTTGCGCCAGGGTGGTCTTGCCCAGCCCTGGCGGACCGAACAGCAGCACGTGGTCCAGCGCCTCGTTGCGGGCCTTGGCGGCGGCGATGAACACCCGCAGGTTGGCCTTCGCCTGAGCTTGGCCCACAAACTCATCGAGGGTTTGCGGCCGCATGGCGCGGTCGGAGGGCTCGTAGGGTTCGGGTTCACCGGAGATCAGGCGGGTCATAGTGTGACACCGTATTTCGGGGACAGGTACACTATTCCGACATAGCTGGAGCGTCGGGCTGGCCGAGATGGAATAGTGTACCTGTCCCCGAAATACATCACCGGCCCAGCTCCTGAAGACCGGCTTTGATCAGGGCTTGCACGGTGGCTTCGGCACCGAGGCGCAGGGCCGCGCCCTCGACCACGCGGCGGGCATTCACTTCCGCAACGCCAAGACCCATCAGGGCGGCGACGGCGTCTCCGGTGGCGGTGGGCGCAGGCGGATTATGCGGCATGGCGGTGGCGTGGAAGGCCGCGACCGGGCCGTCGGAGATCGGTTTTCCAGCCAGTTCGGTGACGATACGCAGGGCAAGCTTTGGCCCCACGCCGTTGGCGCGCCCGACCGAGGCTTTATCTTCGCGGGCCACAGCGGCGGCGAGGTCTGGCGGCGGCAAGACGTCGAGCACAGAGAGCGCCGCCTTGGGGCCAACCCCTTGAATAGATTGCAGGAGCAGAAAGGCGCGACGTTCATCGCGACCCAGGAAGCCATAAAGCTTCATGCCCGCGCTCTCGGTCCACTGGGTCTCAACCTGCAGGACCGTTTCTTCGCCCAGCGCCGGCAGATGGGAGAGGGTTCGCGAGCCGCAGCGCACCACATAGCCGACCCCGGCCACGTCGATCAGGGCCTCTTCTTCGCCCACCTCAATGACCAGTCCCCGCAGCCGCCCGATCATGCGGCCACCCCGAATTTCCGCGCCTTGCGCGCATGGGCGTGAGCAATGGCGACGGCCAGAGCATCGGCGGCGTCTGCGGTGGTGGGGCCAGCGGTGGGCAGCAAGCGGGCGATCATGAAGGCCACCTGATTCTTGTCGGCGCCGCCGGTGCCGACCACGGCCTTCTTGACCACCTTGGCTGCATACTCTCCGACCGGCAGGCCAGCACGGGCCGGAACCAACAGGGCCATCGCCCTGGCATGGCCGAGCTTTAGCGCACTCTGGGCATTGTTATTCATGAAGGTTTCCTCGACCGCAGCTTCGTCAGGGCCGTAGGTTTGGAGGACTTCTGTGATGGCGTTGAAGAGATGCAGCAGGCGTTCGGCGAAGGGCAGGCTGTCCTTGGGCGCGATCACCCCGTGGGCCACATGGGAGAGCCTGGACCCCTCGCAGACAATCACCCCCCAGCCGGTGCGGCGGAGACCGGGGTCTAGGCCCAAGATGCGAATGGCGGTCATGACGGCCTATGAGCGTGAGTCGGGATCGTTCGGGTATTGTTCTATAGGGGAGGTGATGGGGTGGGAAGGGTTAAGAGGCGGTTAGTAGGCGGGGGAACGATGGGGTTTGGGTGTAGTTTCGTTGTATGTTCTATCTAGGTCTGAACCGGCGCATCTGGCCCTGACCGTGTGAGGTTGGCGCGTCAATGACGGATAGGGCGTTCGGGTCGGCGGGCGGCTCCAGAATCTGAACTTTGACAAACTCACATCGTTCATGGTATGTTCTCACACATGGCGCTGACCTCTCCTCCGCAGTCGAACCCCGGCATGCGGCCGCTCTTCGTCGACCTATTCACCCCGGAATTGGGTGAGGTGATCCGGGCGCGGCTAGAGGGTGGAGAAACGGTGAACCGGTTATGCGCTCAACCCGGAATGCCGATCTCGAGCACTTTCTATCGTTGGCGCGCGGTGCACGGCGACTGGGGGGCGTCGATTGTTCTGGCGCAACAGGCCGGCGCACGGCTTCGGGCGAGATTGCGAACGGAAGCCGCCGCAGCCAGGGCCAAGCCGCTTGCGCGCTATCGATGGAAGCGGGTGACCCCCGACTATGCCCTGCGAAGGGCGGTGGTCTTAGAGGTCGCGCGAGGCTTAGCCGAAGGCAAATCTCTGGGAACGATTTGCACGGGCCCGGACATGCCCACACAACATATGATGTTGAGTTGGCTGCATGAGCACCCCGACCTGGCGCTGATCTATGGCGAAGCACGGGCGGCGCAGCGGGGTGCCTATGAAGCCCAGATCCACGATCTGTTCGCCAACCTCACCCGGGCCAATCGCGCAGAGTCAGAGCAGCGGTTTCGCCAACTTCGGACGCAGATGAGCCGACGCGCCCCAAAGGGCTGGGGCTTGGAGCAGCGGCCGCCGATGCCCAAGACCTGGGAGGACGCCCGCCTGGCCTGGGAACGGGCAGAGCCTGCGCCACCGGTCGATAGCCCGCTGGCGATAAGGCAGGCCCGCAAGCGGCTGGGCCTAAGCCAAGCCCAGTTTGCGGCACGGTTCGGATTGTCGCCCGACACCCTGCGCAATTACGAGCAGGGGCATCGGCGACCGACCGGGCCGACCCGGGTGCTGCTGGCGGTGATCGCATCGGAACCGGCGGCGGTGATGCGGGTGGTGGGAGTTGGATTGCCAGTTGTCCCAGTGAGTAGTACATTAGCTCAGGTCGGGATTGTTACGTGATCCTCAGTTTTCGCGATGAAGTCTTGCGGGCCTTCTTTGTTGAGGATCAGCATGTGCGGAGCATACCTGCCGATCTGGTGGGCCGGCTGTTTCGAAGGTTGCAGATGTTAGATGATGCGACGACCGACCAGGATTTGCGCGTACCGCCCAGCAATCATTTCGAGAAGCTACGCGGCAAGCTCGAGGGTTTTCACGCCGTTCGGGTGAACCAACAGTGGCGTTTAATTTTCCGATGGGACGGCCGTCGCGGAGCGGCACACGACGTCTATCTCGACGACCATAGTTATAGGTGAAGTGAGCCATGCTGACAACGAAGGCCAAACCGGCGACCGTGGCGGAAATCCTGGTCGAGGAGTTCATGGAGCCGTTATCGCTCACCCAAGGGGCGCTCGCCGAGGCGATGGGGGTGGCGCGCAAGCACGTCAATGAACTGTGCAATGATCGCCGCGCCATCACCGCGCCGACCGCCCTGATCCTGGCTCGGGTGTTCGGCAATAGCGCTGAGTTCTGGCTGAACGTGCAGCGGCGCAATGACCTATGGGACGCGCTGAATAGTCCGCACGAGAGCGAGCGGATTGCGCGGGCTAGGCCGTTGGTTGCGGTCTAGGACGCCCCGGGTCGGAAGAGTTTGAATCATCGGAACCGGGCCTCTCGAAAAGTACGAACAGGCGTGACACCCCACCGGCGCATCCCGGCAGAGGCCGGGAGCTAGATCGCAAATCTGAGCTTGGCCGGACTGTCTGGGGGAGCGAATAAATTGAACCACGAAGGTCATGAAGGTTAGGCACGAAGACGGGGACCAATCTGCTTCGTGTCCTTCGTGTCCTTCGTGTCCTTCGTGACCTTTGTGGTGAATGGGGTGCCACGACTAGGTGCTGTCTGAGCTATGGCGCACGGGCGATTGCCATATCAACGCGCGTCGCCCGGAACAGGGCATCGACTGTCCTTGACGCTGGGTAGCTTGTTGCCAATGCTGCCAATTTGGAGAGGCACATTCAATGACAATCCTGCGGGGGGCGTGGTCGGGGCTGCGGATGGTGGCGCTGTTTGCGGCGCTGTTGTTGATCCCGGCGGGGCTGGTGCCGGGCGGCACCTGGGTCTGGACCCGGGGCCTTTGGTTTGTCGGCGGGTTGGCTGTGATGCATGTCGGCGGGGACGTCCTGCTGGCGGTCTACCGGCCTGCGAGCTTTGCCGTTCGTCAGAAGGGCCTAGTCGCCGCCAAGGCTGAGAAGCAGCCGCTGATCGATGCGGTGGGCTTGATCGCCTATATGGGTTTTGTGCTGGCTTGGTTTGCCTTCATCCCAATGGATGTTTTCGCCTGGAACTTGCTGCCTGCGCCACCGATCTGGCTGGCTGTGGCGGGCGGGTTGATCGCAGTCGCGGGCTTAGTGGTCAGCCAATCGGCGGTGTGGGAAAACGCCTTTGCCGCGCCGACCATCCATGACCAGAGCGCGAGCGGGCAGCGGGTGATCGATACCGGGATCTATGGGTTTGTGCGTCACCCGCTTTATGCCGGGAACCTGTTGCTGTTTAGCGGCATGGCGCTGTGGTTGGGCAGCGTTGCGGCCTTGGTGGGCGTGGCGGTGATGCTGGCGGCGACGGTCGCGCGGATTCGCATCGAAGAGGCGCATCTGCGGGCGAGCTTTCCTGATTATGTGGATTATGCGCGCCGCGTGCGGGGCGGGTTGGTGCCGGGGGTGATTTGA
>JANLPK010000146.1:0-9725 GCA_031367205.1 Alphaproteobacteria bacterium | reverse complement strand
AGGTGGTACCGATGGACACCCAGATCGCCATAGCGGCGGTAGAGCTTTGCGCGCGGCATCGGTTGGCGACGGCCGATGCGGTGATCTACGCCACGGCCTTGGCGCACGAGGCGGAGGTGTTGACCTGCGACGCCCACTTTGAGGGTCTGGCGGGGGTGAGGTACTTGGCGAAGGTTGGGGGGTGAAGGGTCGGTTGGAGCCCTATTTCATACAGTGGTACGGCAACTCCCATTTGTTTGGCCCTGCGCTTCCTGTCCAGCAGGCACCAGCCACGAACCAATCAACAGAAGAGAGTGAATGACCCACAGCATTATCCCAGCGTGGATGTCCTTCGGCGCTAGCAGGCCATGGGCGACGTCGTTGCGGAGATTGTGCCCGCGTGGGTCGGCATAAAGCGCGCGCATGTGGAGCACCAAGTTGTTGCCCAGCGGCCCAAGCGCTTGCGGCGTATCTTTTTGAAAGAGTATTTCACCCATCATAATGACCATCCGGGCCTGCGGCATTTGCGGGTGCGCCTTCGTCGTCGGGCGGCCACACTTGCCCACCATCGCGCGAAATCCCGCTTCAACCTGTGGCACCAGCACGTGGATTGCCTTTGGGTAATCCTCTGCAAGCCACGCTTCGATACCGTCAGTCAAAAGCGTCTCGTCTCTGAACACTCCAGCACGATTGATCCATTCGACGAAGTCCGCCGCCGTTAATCCATGGCGCTCTATTGCAGCATGCATCGTCCAGCCGAGCCAAGGCGTGGACAGACCCATGGCCTCTTGGGCGTGGTGAATAGAGCGTCCGACTGGATCTTCTTCGACTGAGCCGATCTGCGCGACGATCCGCTCGCCATCCAACTTGGTTTGCTGGATCCGAGCCAGGAGCGGCGATGACTTCATCATCCGCACCATGGTCTCTTCGATATCAGAAACTTCGATCAAGAACGCCATGGCGAGCTCCTGAAAGGTCTCTTCCTTGGTGGTACAGACAATGCCTGCAATGAATTTTTCGACCTCTTCTTTTGGGATTTCCCGGCGATATTCGATGGGAGCCATCTGATCGATGGATTTCAGGTTAGCCTGCTCGATTAGACCTAGAAGGCGGGCTTCATCCGCCTGCAGACCTGCTTGGCGATAGGCGTCCATGCTGGTCTGATAGACCATCGAGGCCAGCATCGGATCTGCCAGCGACCCAAAGTGCTCGAATGTCTGCGCAATCATTAGAAGGAGCCGATGAACTTCATCGGGCTGCTGGATGCTGCGGAAGTGATCCATCAGCTTGTTCGCCGCGCTTTCGGTCGCGTGCGGGTCGAACGTCGACGGGTTCGATTGATCAGACACGCGAGCGAGAGCCGATTCGATGTCGGCGATTATCATATCGCGCTCACCGTCGGTCAGCCCTGCTTTCGGTTGGTCGAAGAGCAAATCATGTGCCTGCCACCACATGGAGTTTTCGGCGATAGCGCGCCGATGTAGCGACAGGATTGTCTCACGCGCCATGTCGCGGCGAGCGGTGTCGCTGATTTGTAAAGCCAGTGTCAGCGCCCGTGACGCGGCATCGAACGATTCCACGACCTCACGGTCGGCTTGAGTGGCTATCGCGACGTAGGCATTAATCGCACTGTGCGCATGGCCAATAGCCGGGCGCTTGCTAGTCATCAGCTTGCTCAGGTCCCAAACCAAATCGTTGTAGCGTGCGACGAGGACCGGGGCCTTCATCCGCTGCGCCCGATCGACCCAGTGCTCAAGGACCACAGGCGTGGCCTGAGTGAGGTCGGGAAAATAAACAATCTGACCGTCTTTCGTGGTGCCCGACCCCATCGGGCCGAAAGTGGTACCCCACGGTTTTTCGCCGTGCTCGCTGGCGAAGAGCGCAAATGCCAAGACTTCAGCCCAAGCGCCATACGCTTCCTCGGCGGTCGGATCTACCAGCGCGCGACGGGCGACATTGAGAGCGGATTCAACCGCAAAGGTGTCGTATGCGCTGGTTCGTGCATCGAACTCGGAAATGACCAAGTTAATGGCGTTGGGAATAGCCAATGAGGCTGGCGGCTGTTCAGGCGTGGCGGTCTTAGACATGTCTAATGCTATCATAACGGAGCTGCATTCAGAATGCGGGGACGGAAGCGGGGATCCGCACCAATTCTGAGGAACTCACCTGCCGCTGGAGCGGCCCCGGTCGCTCCCTAAGCCTCCACCACTTCCCAACCTCGGCACGCCAACAACACCGCCTTGGGCACCGGTTTCTCGCCGCTGGAATAGTAGGCGACCATGCGGCGTGAGAGGCCGAGCGCCTCTGCCGCCTTTGACAGCGATAGACCGTGGCGAGCGCGCCATTCCAGGAAGGTGCGGGCGTCTGCGTGGCCGGTGGCGCATCGTTCATTTTGGTTGGTGACATAGAAAAGGCACCAGTTACGGTGCCCTTTCAGTCTGGGAAGTCGAGAATTCGTCCGCCTTTCGGCAACTGCCAATTTTGGCCTCGACTTTTCGAGAACTAAGCTAGCCGCTCGGAGCCAAAAAGTCAATGTCGATTGAGCCGGATGATGTCACTTCGATCCTGCGGCTGCTGTCACCTGAGCGGTTGAAAGCGCTAACCGAGCTTACCGGATCGAACGCCGCAGCCATCGAGCTGCACCAAGAAACGCTGCGACTTGGCTCTGCCCTGATGCATGTGACGGCGACCATTGAGATCGGCTTGCGAAACACAGTTTGTGAAAATCTTACGCAGCACTTCGGGGTGCCAAACTGGCTCACACAGACGCCCATTCACTTTCAATGGCGTGATGCCGAACGAAACAACATTCAAAAAGCGCTCGATAGCGCAAAGCGCGCCGAGTATTCGAAGATGTCACAGGCCGCGAAGGGGGCATTGGATCCCCTCGCCTATCCGAATGGACGCCCAGCCAACACAGCACATTTGAAGCGATCAAAAGATCGACGAAGGCTGATCGACGTTTCGGAAGGCAAGGTGATCGCGGAGCTGACACTATACTTCTGGAAACGCCTCTACGGCCCCGACTACGAACAATCACTTTGGCGCACGACGCTGAAACGGACCTTTCCGCATAAGGCCCTCAAACGTGCGGACATCGCGACACGCCTGGAGCAAATCTATCAGTCGCGAAATCGCCTCGCGCACCACGAACCCGTACTCCATAAGAGGTTCCACGACACTGTCACTGCTATCGATTTCGTCGTACAGAATCTTGGCGCGCACACGCCGGGCAACACGACACCACTGGCAAGACTGCTCGAAGATGACCTGATCGAAGTCAAGGCCCGCGCAGACGCGTTGCATGATCGGCTCAAGATCTACCGCAAGGCGCTATGACCATGAAATGCCCAAACTGTGGTGCGGCGGAGCTGGTGAGTGAGGTTCGCGATTTGCCCTATGTCTATAAGGGCGAGAAGACGGTGCTGGCCTTGGTGAAGCTGCTCAAGGTCTTGGATCGCCATCCGGACCTGTTGGCCGAGGTGCGGACGGTTTGATGTGGAACATTTCCATGGCGCGTGACGGGTAACGGTTCACATCTCAAGCTTTCCAGCACATTATCTACTCGGCTGATCTGCCTCGTGATGGAAACATCAATCAGCCTCCGCCAGGGCGAAATGCAGAATGGGCTGCCGCTGCGGGGTTTTCGGTTATCCTGACACAACAAAACCGTCCCCAACTTTTCTGTCGTTTTCTTGGGGTTCACCCGTGCAGGGTTACGCCAATAGCTCGGCCTGTTGCCCCTGCGTGGCGATCAGCGACACAGCTTGCTTGTCGAACGAGACGAAGGTCTCGCCGCCAAGCCAACTTCCCTCATAGGCGATTAGGCCATCGGCGAAGTCACCACCTGCCTTCAGAATTGCCAGCCCGGCGTCCGCAGCCGGGCGATTGACGGCGACATTGGCGGCATCCAGCAGGGCCTCAATGGCGGCGGAGATATCGGCCTTATCGAAGTTGTAGACGCGGCGCAGCACCCAGACGAACTCACACAGGCAAGGCAGGGTAACGGCGATAACCTCGGCAGTCTTGAGTAGCGTTGCGGCAGCGTTGGCCTGTTTTTCATCGTCACGGACCACCGCACGGACAAGGATGTTGGTATCGACGGTGATCTTCACGCCTGGTCGGCCCAGCCGTCCGCCGCCGCCTCATTGATCTCTTCTAAGGTCGCCACCTTTTTGGTCTTGCCGGCCAGCAAGCCCAGGAACCCGTCGATGTCGCCGCCCGGCCGCGCCGCCTTGAGCGCCAGCTGACCATTCGGCAACTTATCCAATTCGATCTTTTCGCCCGGCCGGATGCCGAGATGTTGCAGCACGTCCTTGCGGAACGTGACCTGCCCGCGCGCGGTAACCGTCAAAGTGGTCATGGCGTGGCTCCTCATGAGCGCGAAGTGTAATGCAGAAGTGCATTACTTGCAAGGCATTCTGAGGTGGGGACGCGCGCTACCTTCCAGAGGTTGCGGCACTGAAAAAGCCTGGGTCCCCGCGTTCGCGGAGATGAGCGGGTGGGGAAGCTCTGCATGCCGCGCATCTAGAGCGTGGCCGTTATCCTACCGCCAATTCCCAAAATCTTCAATTCTTGAAAGGGAGTTTATCGGCATCATAATCAGGCCATGCCGACTGCGTTTCAATACAAGCCGAAGTTCGTTGATATCCGGGTGCGTCCGCCCTCGCCGGAGGACGACATCGTGACCGATGACGTCTTTGCGTTAAAGCCCGGGGAGCGGGTCTGTGACCATGCCGAGTGCCGTAAGGCCGGCAGCGCCAAGGCCCCGAAATCTCGCGATATGCTCAATGAACACTACTGGTTCTGCCAGGGGCATGCGGCGGAATATAACCGCAGTTGGAACTTCTTTGCCGGTATGAGCGAGGGCGAGATCCGTCAGCGTCAGGCGCAGAGCGCGTCGGGCGACCGGCCCACCTGGGACTTCAAAGCTGGGCGGTTCAGCCGCGAGGCCGCCGCAGCAAGCTCGGGCAAGAACCGGCCCTATCGCGATCCGTTTAATCTGTTCGGCACTGGGGACAACCGGGGCAAGGCCGGCGCGGGTGCGCCTGAGCGTCGCAGACTGGGTAAGATGGAGCGCAATGCCCTGGCCGACCTAGACCTGCCCGACGAGGCCACCACCGAGGTGATCCGGGCGAAATATATCGAGCTGGTCAAGCGCTGTCACCCCGATGCCAATGGCGGCGACAGGTCGGCCGAGCATACACTGCAGCGGGTGATCAAGGCCTACCAGGTGCTGCGCAAGGCAAAGATGGCGTGAGGCATTAAGGGGCGGGCCTCATCGCCGCGACGGCCTTAACCGCCGTCGGCATCGGCGGATCGACACCCTGTCCTGCCGCAACCACTGCATCCACCAGAGCCCGGCATTCGTTCACGCCGGTGGCCAGGAGGTCGCGGAAGCCGACGACGCGGGAGATGCACCAGAGCATCATGGCGATCAAGGGCGTGGGCAAGGCGTCAATCATCACTTTGGAGGGTGGATGCAGGCGGTGGCCTAGGCCCTTGAGGACGGCGAAACCCGCGCGCGTGCCCCGTGCGACGATCATCGCCTCGCCCCAGGAGGCCCCGCCGCCGCGCCGCACGGCGGCGAAACTGATGGCCTCCATGGCGATGCACATGGGGGTGTGGCAGCGTAGCCAGAGCAGCATGTCGGGCTCGAAAGCTGACGGGATCCCGGCGGCGTTGAACAGGTCAACCCAGCGCTGATCGCCGTGCAGGGTCTTGCGGGCCGGGCTGACGGCGCTGGTGAGTATGCCGTCGGCATCCAGGTGCGCCATGGCGAAGGGCATGCCGAAACTGACGCGGTTCGCGCCGAGGGCCGCCTGCAGGCGCTCCGGCGCGAAGGTGTTGAACATGAACTGGACGCGCCTTGCCTTGCCGGCCTGGAGGGCCGGGAGGACGGCATCGACTTGGTGGGCCAACATGGTGACCAGAACGAGGTCGTAGGGAACCTCCGGGTTCAGCTGATCAACCACCGTTAGCGCGACATGCGCCCCGTTCTTGTCGACTAGGCCGTGGTCACGCTGCAACTGCTGCAGGCGCGTGGAACCCGGACGCGCGACGGCGGTTACCTCATGACCGGCGCGGGCCAGATGATAGGCGAACGCGCTACCGATGGAGCCGGTGCCGATGATCGCGATGGTGAGGGCGCGCGTGGTCTTGGGAGCGATGGTGTTCATGGATCCATCTTGCGCGAATCTCGGGTCTTGACAACATACCAACCGGTTGGTATTTATTTTCTCAATGAGAGGCGACCGCCATGACCAAGACCATCACCATAAGTATGCCCGTCGCCGATCTGCCGGCGTCGTTGGCGTTTTATACCGCCCTAGGGTTTGAGAATAATCCGGCGTTCTCCGGCGAAACCGCGGCGCTCATGGTGTGGAGCGACACGATCAGTGTGATGCTGCTGACCCATGATCGGTGGCGCGGTTTCACCGATCAGTCGATCGCGCCCAGCGCGACCAGCCGGGTGGGGCTGATCGTGTCCTGCGACAGTCGCGAGGCTGTCGACGCGATGAACGCCCTTGCCGCTGCCCATGGCGGCATCGCAGATATCAACCCCATCGAGGATCACGGGTTCATGTACACCCGCGACTTTGCCGACCCGGACGGCCAAGTCTGGGGGGCCATGTGGATGGACCCCGCCCACGCGCCGCACAGGGCTGAGCGATGAGCACGCTGGCCCCGCCCCCCAAGAAACCCAACGCCCGCGACGGGATTCTCGACGCGGCCCTGCGGGTCATCCGCGAGAAGGGCTATGGCGCGACCTCGGTGGATGACCTTTGCCAAACTGCGGGCGTGACCAAGGGTGCCTTCTTCCATCACTTTAAGTCTAAGGAGGCCCTGGGCGTGGCCGCAGCGCGGCACTGGTCTGACACAATAGCCCCCAAGTTCGCCCGTGCGCCCTATCACAATCCCGCCGACCCACTGGACCGGGTGCTGGCCTATCTGGATTTCAGGCGCGGGCTGATCCGCGGACCAGCCTCAGAGTTCAGCTGTGTGGCCGGCACGATGGTGCAGGAGACCCACCAGAGCAGTCCGATGATCCGCGATGCCTGCTACGAAGCCATCACAGAGCATGCGCAGACCCTGGAAGCCGACATCGCCGCCGCTATCGCGAAGTATGGCATCGCCATTGAGACCACCGCCGCCAGCCTGGCGCTCTACAGCCAGACGGTGCTGCAGGGCGCGTTCATCGTGGCCAAGGCCAAGAACGATCCGCAGGTCGCCATCGACAGCATCGACCACCTGCGTGCCTACTTTGAGATGCTGTTCAACACCCCAGACCACAAGGAGACCCTGTCATGATCAGTCGCCCAACGACCCCCATGCCGGAAGGCATGAGCAACCTTTCGCCGCACCTGGTTTGCGCCGGCGCAGCTGAGGCCATCGAATTCTACAAGAAGGCATTTGATGCCACGGAGATGATGCGATTGCCCGGTGGTGACGGAAAGCTGGCGCACGCCGCGATCTCTATCCTGGGGTCCTCGGTCATGCTGGTGGATGAGAACATCGAATACGGGATGATTTCGCCCAAGACCCTGGGCGGCACGCCGGTGACCATCCATATCGGCGTCAGCGACGTCGATGCCGCTGTGGCCCAGGCGGTGGCGGCAGGGGCAGTCGTCACCATGCCCGTCGCTGACATGTTCTGGGGTGATCGCTATGGCGTGATCCAGGATCCCTACGGCCACCTGTGGTCGATCGCAACGCCGGGGGCCAATCCGCCGCGTGGCGAAGACCTCCTGGCGGCGATGAAGAACGGGTGACGCCATGGCCAAAATAGATCAGGTCTCGGTCGAGAACGCGGTCAGTCCCGGCCATGTGCGCAATCTGAATGCCGGGAAATTCGAGGCCGTCAGGGCGGCCTATCTCAAGGTCTTGCCCGACACCGCGCCCGGTTTGACGCCTCGCGAAATCCAAGCGGCGCTGTTGAAACACCTGCCGCAGGACCTGTTTCCAGGCGGTGCCAAGGCCGGCTGGTGGGCCAAGTCCGTCCAGCTCGACCTGGAAGCCAAGGGCGTGATCGCCCGCCAACCCAAGCCCCCTGTGCGTCTGCACAGGGTCTAAGAAAGGAGACATATCATGAGCTACGTAGATGGATTTGTGATCCCGGTGCCGCTGGCCAATCGGGAGGCCTATTTGAAAACCGCCCAGACGGCTGCACCGCTGTTTCTGGAGCACGGGGCGTTGCAGGTGGTGGAATGCTGGGGCGACGATCTAGCCAAGGGCCACACCACCGACTTTTTTGCCGCCGTTAAGGCCGAGGAGGGTGAGACCGTCGTTTTCTCCTGGATCATCTGGCCGTCCAAACAGGTCCGCGATGAAGGCAATGCCAAAGTGATGGCCGACCCGCGCATGATGATGGAAGATCAGCCTATGCCCTTTGACGGCAAGCGCCTGATCTTTGGCGGGTTTGAAACAATGCTCGACACCGGGAAAGGAGCCTGACCGTGAGCAAGATCAGCCCTTGCCTATGGTTCAATGGTCAGGCCGAAGAGGCCGCCGAGCTCTACATCTCGCTGGTCGGCGACGGGGAAATCACAGCGATCTCACGCTATGGCGACGGCATGCCCTTCCCTGCAGGCACCGCCATGATGGTGGAGTTTACCCTCAATGGTCAGGGGTTTCAGGGGCTGAACGGTGGTCCACATTTCAACTTTACCGAGGCGATCTCGCTCTCCGTGAGTTGCGTCGATCAGGCCGAGGTCGACCGGCTTTGGGACGGCTTAATTGCGGGGGGCGGTTCGCCCTCGCAATGCGGCTGGCTGAAAGACCGGTTCGGCGTCTCCTGGCAGATTGTGCCCGCCGCTATGGGCCGCATGCAACGGGAAGGCACCCGCGAGCAGGTCGGGCGGATGATGGCTGCCATGATGAAGATGGCCAAGCTGGACGTCGCGGCTCTGGAGGCGGCGTTTCGGGGGTAGGGTTGGACCTTTTACACTTTCGAACTAAACTAACTCGACTTAGTTCACTCGAGGCTCCGCGATGCTTACTGTCAATATCCACGATGCCAAGACACGCCTATCGGCCTTGATCGCCGCAGCGGTGGAAGGCGAACCCTTCATCATTGCCAAGGCCGGCAAACCCCTGGTCAAGGTCACGCGGATCGATGCGCCGGATAAACCGCAGGTCAGCAGGATCGGCTTCCTAGCAGGAAGAATCTCTGTGCCGGATGACTTTGACACCATGGGCCAAGCTGAAATTGAACAGATGTTTGGCCTATCTGAGTGAGATTGCTGCTCGACACTCACATCTTGATCTGGACGGCCAGCGGCTCTGAGCGGCTCTCGTCCGAAGCGCGGAGGTTGTTGAACGAACGCGACAACGAGGTGTTCTTCAGCCCGATCAGCTTCTGGGAGATCGCTATCAAACGAGGTCTCGGTCGTCCGGACTTCATGTTTGACGGGCATTTACTTCGCGATAGCCTACTGGAAACTGGGTTCCAGGAGATTATGCTGACGACGGACCATGCTCTTGGCGTGGCCAGCTTACCGCTCTTGCATAAGGACCCATTTGACCGTCTCTTGATTGCCCAGGCCATTATTGAGGGCGTGACCCTGCTCACATCCGATGCCCTGGTAGCACAGTATCCAGGATCGGTGCGTAGGGTTTGAAGCACGCCCTAAACCGGCACGTCGCCGGCCACCGTGGTGCGGTGCATCAGCCTTAGGTGGCCGTCATAGCCGCCCTCAGCGAAGTGAACCGTGCAGCGATTGTCCCACATCAGCAGGGTTCCAGCC
>JANLPK010000143.1:0-38657 GCA_031367205.1 Alphaproteobacteria bacterium | reverse complement strand
CAGGAACACCCAGGCCGGGGGCTTCAGCCCGGGCAACATCCTTGCCCGACTGGCGGAAATCCGGGCCGAGCTAAAACGCTTGGCCGCGGGCGCAAACCGGCTCTTCAGCGAAATCCACGGTCGTGACACCACCGCAACCGGTACCCCGGCCATGATCTGCGTCCATCCGCGCCAACGGTGGAAACTGGCCAGACTGTCGGCCCCCATAATCCAAACGAATTTGACGCCCGGAAACCGCGCCTGCAGCACGCGCAAGGTGTCGATGGTGTATTGGGTACCAATGCGCCGCTCAGCATCAGCGACGATCATCGCTGGACCGTGGGCAAACCGCCGCGCGCCGGAAATCCGATCGGCCTGACTTGCCATCTCGTGGCGAGACTTCAACGGGTTCTGCGGTGAGACCAACCAAATCACCCGGTCGAGACCCAGCTTGCGCCGGGCCGTCTCGGCCACATGGGCATGGCCTTCGTGGGCCGGATTGAAGGATCCGCCATAGAGCCCGACCTTCATGCCGGGACTGAGCGAGAAGCCCAGGCGCAGGGTGGCCGGTCGTCCTGCGGCTGGAACACGTCGCGCGGGCCCGGCAAACCACATGCCCATCAGCGCAAGCGCTTGGCTGTCGCGGGGTTTCGGTCAAGATTCGGGTTGGTCTGGCGCACCCGGGTTCGCACGGTGAACACGCCGTCCCCGGCCAAGACCGCCCCGCGCGCGAAAAGTCGACCATTCTCCCAGTTGGACAGTCCAAGTTCAGGTCGGTTTAGAGCATATTGGCCGTCCACCCAGCGTGTGAAGCCGTCGCCGGTGAAGGGCGCGTCAATGGCCGCGTGAAACTGTTCTTGCGCGGCAAAGTCCTCGGCGATCAGTGTGGCCACCAATTTGGGGCTGTAGCGATTAAACAGCTCTATCGCGGCATCCAGATCGTCAACGATTGCCAGACTCAGTTCCGGTGTGGCTTCCCATTCCCATTCGCGGCCCAGATCTTCAGGCGCCACCACCTCAACAAGGGCTTCTTGGTGGGGTCCGTCGGCCCGAACCACAGTCGTGGTCGCACCGCGCCAGTCTTGTGGAATCCAGTCTTCGTTGCCGCTCAGAACATGCAGTTTGCAGCCTGAGCGGCGGGTCCCGGCATCCGATAGGGCGCGCAGGAATACGGGCACAAGCACCGCTGCCTGATCGCGCAAAATGACACAGACATTCAGCGTATTACACACCTTGCGGTCCAGAGAGTGATAGACGCAGGCTTCAAGCCGCGCGGGGTCCGCACTGCGGTCTGCGATCATCCAGGCCCCGCCTGTCCCATGCAGACTAACGGGCGTGCCTGCTTGTCGCGCTATAGCTCCAAGCTGCGCTACCGCAGGGCCAGAACCGCGCGCGACGGCCAAGCCAAGCCGAGGGTCGGAAAACAGCGCCCAGCCCGCCGCATGGGCTGGTGAAGCCAACAACACCGCAGCACCTTGCGGCAACCCCGCTGTCGCGAGCGCAGGATCCAGCGCATGGGTGACGATGGCCTGGGCTGTGCCTAAGGCATCCGATCCAATCCGAAACACCACGCAATTGCCGCTCCGCAGGACGCCGGTAGCATCTGCAAACACATTGGGGCGGCCCTCGAACACGAAGCCCACGATGCCAAGAGGGGCAGTGGTTTGTTCAACACTCCATCCCTCGTGGATCAGGCTACCCACCACCTGCCCACGGCCCACAGGCGCGTCACGCCAGACCCGCAGGCCTGCGATCATGTCAATACGCAGCGCCGCACTAATCTCCAGGCGCGTGGTGGATCGCCCCCTAGCCGCTGCTGCTTGCACGTCCGCCAGATTGGCGTGAGAGATCTTGGCCCAGACAGCATCATCCTCCAACGCCCGGGAAAACCCCTCGAAGAAAGCGGTAATCGCGGCGTCCGAAACCGCCCCCATTTTCTGGAATGCGACCTGAGCCCGCGAAACGGCGTCTTCCGCCAACCCCCGGACGCTGACCGGCACATGCAACAGATCGCCGGTCTCCTGGACCACAATCAACTGGTCGCCAGGCGCAAAAGCAGCCGCCAGTTCATCAGACACCAACGCCACGCGATCACCGCCAAATACGATAGGCATGCCGGGCGCCAGGCCGGTCAATTTGGCAATCTTTCCGACCACTTCAGATGCTGGTGCCATTATGCTCATCCCGAGCCTTAGTAGTGTGCACAAGGACTAAGGGAAAGTGCGATTGGCGGCGGCTAGTTCAACGCCATGTCATCGGCATGAATCACCGGACCCTCGGTGAACCCAAGCTCGGCCTCGATGGCGGCTGACTTCAACCCGATGATCCTGGCGGCATCGGCGGCGTCGTAGCGCGACAGTCCCCGAGCAATCTCCTGACCAGTGGGACCCCGCACGATCACCGCATCACCCTTATCAAATCGGCCAGCTACCCCGGTGACACCGGCGGCCAACAGGCTCTTGCCTGTTATCAAGGCGCGGGCGGCCCCAGCGTCCACGCTCAAGCTCCCCTTGGGCGCAAAGGATCCGGCGATCCAGGCCTTGTAGGCTGCTCGCGAGGTCAGGGTCGCCTCGATCACCGTGCATGTCGCTCCGGTCTCGAGCGCCGCTATCGGAGCCGTCCGCGAGCCTAGGGTTATGATAGTGGCACATCCGGCCTGCTGGGCGATGCGAGCGGCCAAGATCTTGGTGGCCATCCCGCCTGTGCCCACTCCAGCACCGACATTTGCACCACCGGCCATGGCTTCAATTTCGGGGGTCAGTTGAGTGAGGCGCGCGATATGTTTGGCATCCGCGCTCCGACGGGGATCGGCGGTGTAGAGGCCGTCGACATCAGACAGCAGGACCAGCACATCGGCACCGATCATCTGAGCGACCCGAGCTGCCAATCGGTCATTATCGCCGTAGCGAATCTCTTCAGTTACCACGGTGTCGTTTTCATTGACCACCGGGATAACCCCCAGAGTCAGCAAGGTTTCCACCGTCGCCCGCGCGTTCAGCCACCGCTTGCGCGTCTCGGTGTCGTCGCGGGTCATCAGAACTTGGGCGACGGGCAAACCCTGGGGTTCCAGGGCCTGTTCCCAGGCCGCCATGAGGGCCGATTGTCCCGCTGCCGCTGCTGCTTGCTTCTCGGGCAGAGTGAGCGCTCTTTTGCCAAGGGCCAGTCGACGACGCCCCAGGGCCACAGCGCCCGAAGACACCACCAACACCTGTTGCCCCCGAGCCCTCAGGCGCGCCAGGTCCATCGCCAGAGCGGCTAACCAAGCCTTATCAGGCGCGCCGTCGGCCCCCACCAGCAGGGCTGAGCCGACCTTGACCACAAGCCGCCTTGCCGAGGTTAGCTCGCTCACGGAGCCCAGTCGGCCGGCGCGGCGCCCGCTTTCCCCAGCGCAATCTTGGCCTTGCGGTCTCGCACCAAGCTGTACGCCTCGCGCAGCAGCTCGGTCACCCCTTGTCCTGAGACGCCAGAGACCAAACGCACCGGCACGCCCGACGCCTGCGCCAAAACCTCGCGCTGCATTTCCAAGGTATCGGCATCCAGGGCGTCAGACTTGCTGAGCGCGATGATCTCAACCTTGTCGCCCAGCTCTTCGCCGTAGGCTTCGAGCTCGTGACGCACGGTTTGCCACGCCTGGACCACGTCGGTCTGGGTGCAGTCCACCAGATGGATCAGCACCGCCGTGCGCTCCACGTGGCCGAGGAACCGCACCCCGAGACCTGCGCCGTCAGACGCCCCCTCGATCAGGCCCGGAATATCGGCCATCACAAACCGCTCTTCGCTCGACAAATCTACAATGCCGAGATTGGGGGCCAGCGTCGTGAACGGATAGTCGGCGATCTTGGGCTTGGCGGCACTCGCCGCCGCCAGGAAGGTGGATTTTCCTGCGTTGGGCAAGCCAGCCAAACCGACATCAGCGATCAGCTTCAAACGCAGCCAGATCCACTTCTCTTCACCGTCCTGGCCTGGATTGGCGTGGTAGGGGGCCTGATTGACCGAGCTCTTGAACCGGTCATTGCCCCAACCGCCATTACCACCCTTGGCCAGCAGGTATCGCTGCCCTGCAGTCTCCATGTCGATGATCAGGGTTTCTTTGTCTTCCTCAAGCACTTGGGTTCCCACCGGAACCTTCAACGTAATGTCGCCGCCCGCCGCGCCGTGACGATTGCGACCCATGCCGTGGATGCCGGTCTCGGCTTTGAAGTGCTGCTGATAACGAAAGTCGATCAGGGTGTTGAGGCCGTTGAAGGCCTCAATCCACACCGAACCGCCATTGCCGCCGTCGCCGCCGTCCGGACCGCCGTACTCGATGTATTTCTCGCGACGGAACGACACGGCCCCGCCGCCGCCATTGCCCGAGCGAAGATAGACCTTGCACTGATCGAGGAATTTCATCGCGTCCAGCCTCCGGCACCCAATCGATGGATCGGGGTAGGTCCGCTAGGTATTTGCGACGACAAGTTCAACATTTCCCTGCCCATATCACGGCTTGTCCATAAAATCAGGCTAGCCACACCATCATCCGCGCAAGGGCGTCCTTTCCGCGAGCCACGCAGACCATTGGCTTGACCTCTCCAGTGTAGAGGAAACCCGACTTGATCAACACTTCGCCGGAGGCTGGATTGTCATTGAAGTGGCCAGCCACAACATGGCGACGACCCCAAACCGACTTGGCCCAAGCCAAAGCACAGACCACAGCCTCGGTGGCATAGCCTCGACCCCAGTAGGGTCGGCCCAACCAATAGCCGATTTCGGAGCGCTCTTGGTCATTCGGGAACAGGCTGACCGCGCCCACGAACCCCTCTGAGACATGTTCGATGGCATAGGTGACCTCTCGCTGCGGGTCCTTGCCGGCCTGGCGGCTCAAGAACGCTTTGGCATCTTCAAGGTCGTAAGGATGCGGGATCCGTGAGGTCATTCGCGCCACGTCGAAATCGTTGCAGTAAGCCGCGATCCGATCTGCGTCAGCTTGGCGAGGCTGGCGCAGGCGCAGTCTGGCGCTCCGTAGCGTCGGTTCAATCTCGATCGCACACATACCAACCTCCCGGTCCACTGCTGGGACCCTGAAAACAAAGGGGGAGCCCGGCGATCCGGACTCCCCCTTGGAAGTTTTCTGCCCGGTTCGCCCTGAAGCGAACCTGGGTGAAGAGGTTCGCGCTACTCTGCGGCCATCGCGACCGGCGTGACGACGTTCACATAGGTGCGGTCGTTACGCTTGGTGATGAATTTCACAGCGCCGTTGGCGGTTGCGAAGAGGGTGTGGTCCTTGCCCATGCCGACATTGTCGCCCGGGAAGAACTTGGTGCCGCGCTGGCGCACGATGATGTTGCCGCCGATCACCGCTTCGCCACCGAACTTCTTGACGCCAAGACGACGTCCAGCTGAATCGCGACCGTTGCGGGATGAGCCGCCTGATTTTTTGTGAGCCATGGTGGTCTCCTAAATCCGTATCTGAGCCTTGGGCCTATTCGGCGTCGGGCTTCTTAGCTGGTGCCTTCTTCGGCGCAGCGGCTTTCTTCGGCGCGGCTTTGGCTTCGGGAGCTGCAGCCTCCGCAACTTCGACCTTGGCCTTCGTCGCGGCTTTGGCTTTCACCGGGGCCTTCGCGACCACCGGTCCAGCCGCAGCTTCCAGCTCGGCGATCACACGGGGTAGATTGCGGGCACGGGCATTCATCATGGCCTTGGTGGTCATATCCACCACGCCGTCCCACTTTTCGTCCAGACCAGCACCGGTAATCCCGGTGACCCGCAGCACGGTTTCATGCTGACGATGGCCCTTGGTCCGACGATAGCCCTGGCGGCGGATCTTCTTGAAGATCTTGATCTTCTCGGCTTTGCGCGTTTCGACCAGGGTCGCATTGACGCTGGCACCCTCGACGGTGGGCAAGCCCAAGGTCACAGCCGCGCCGTCGCCCAGCATCAGGACCTCGCCAAACGCCACATTGGCACCCGGCTCACCGTCCAACTTTTCGACCACCAGCACGTCACCAGGAGAAACCCGGTACTGCTTGCCGCCAGTCTTAATTACCGCGTACATCGTTCGCGCCCTAAACCACTTGATAGCAAAAGAGATTGCGCCCGCGAGAGACCTCGCGAACGGGAAGCGCGGTCTTATACAGACGACCCCAGCCAAGTCAACGCGAACCGGTCGAGATTCAGCCCTCGCTCGGGCGATCCAGGGGCTTTGTCAGGGCGATCTTGGGGTGATCAGCCGCCCAGGCCGCGACGACGGCGCGGGTGACAGCCTGCATGAGTTCCAAGCGATCTTCATTGCGCCGCTCTGTGCGGCGCATCATCACCGCTACAGCATAGGTGTGACCATCCGGCGCGGTGATCAATCCCACATCATTGATGCCGATGGCCGAGCCTCGGAAATCCTGACCCGTGCCGGTCTTGTGGGCTATGGACCAGCCGCTCGGCAACCCACCCTTAAGGCGCCGCGGACCGGTGGTCGCCTTGGCCATGGTCTCCAGCATGATTTCCGTTGCGGCCTTGGACAGCAATTCCCCCCGATGCAGGGCGGCCAAGGCCGTGACAATGCCCTCCGGGCTCGCGCCGTCATAGGGGTCAGCCAGATAGGTCGCCATGGCCGCGTCGCGATCCTCTCGCGGCAATGCGGCCCGCGCCGCCTCGAAGGCACCGTAGGGCGACAGATCCTGACTCCAGGTCAGGCCGATGATCCGGGCCTGCAGGTGTTTCTCGTCCTCTGCCAGCTTGATGCCGCTGAGCGCCTTGCGCGCCAGCATATCGTGGATGGCGTTCGGACCGCCCACCAAGCCCATCAGCTTGTCATTGGCCGCGTTGTCACTACCGATCAGGGCCCGGCGCATCAAGTTACCGACAGTTGTGCGGTAGCCGGCTTCGGTGACTTGGTGCGATATCGGCTGGTTAAAGACGCTGCCGTCGCTGGGCCACAGCACAACGCCTTGATCTAAGCTCATGCGGCCTTGGTCAATCGCATCCAGCGCCGTGAGGGCCACCCAAAGCTTGGAGACGCTTTGTTGCGGGAAGGAATCTTGGCCCTTCACCGAGGCGATCCATCCCTTGCTGACGTCGTTCACCGCAACGCCGACAGGTTCACCGTAGTCGGAGACCAGTTGATCTAGGGTGCTCTGAAGGGCTGCCGGAGCCGGTAGAGCTGGTCTTGCAGCCCGCACCACCTGCATCGCCATGACGCGCGGCGCTTCAGGCGAGGATGTCGCCATCGCAAGGCGTGGCATGGCGCGCGGAAGATGTATCTGACTAACTGCGGCGGTGGACAGCGCCAAGCTTGCCAAGGTGGCGATGGGCCATCGCCGATCAAATAAGGCTAGGGCACCGCTGATCGTGCTGTCGCGAAGATCCTCAGGCAACTGGTGACGCCACTGGACTAAGGCGTGCGGTGAACGCTGGAGCCAGTGCCCGAAATCACTCCGAGCGCGGCGCATATCAACGCAGACCGCCCAGCCGGTGTCTGCAAGAGCCCAGAACAGCCGTGCGCCCGCACGCGCCGCAAGCGCTGTCAGGGAGGCGTCACCCCAACCTTGGCTGTCAATCGACCGTTCCAACACGCGATCCATCTGCGCGTTTGAGTCTTGATCCGGGGTCGGTCGTCAAGTGCTGATGTCGGAACGAATCTCAATTGTCACATGGCTGAGACCCGCCAGATCGGCCAGGCGCTCATGATATTCGGCAACCCGCAGGGGGCGATCCTGGCTCAAGACAACGATGGTTGCGTGATGGCCGGGCCCCAACCGCCAAAGATGCAGGTCCAAGACCCTGGCGCCCATAGACTCCAATCTGCCGCGCACCTCGGCAGTCAACTGCGGTGAAGGATTGAGGTCCAGCAGAACCGCACCGGCCCGCTGGAGCAGGCTCCAGGCAAATTGCGCCACCAGCACCGCGCCGCAGAGCGCCGCGAGGGGGTCAGCCCAATGCCATCCCAGATAACGCCCCGCCGTCAGCCCCGCAATCGTCAAGGCGGACATCACTGCGTCTGCGGAAAGATGCAGATGGGACGCCGTGAGATTGAGGTCGCCATCGCGGTCGTGAGCGTGGGCCATAGCCGGCCGCAGCAGCCATACGCACCCCAGATTGACCACCAGACCTGCCGCTGCCAGTAAGGTTGCTTGGCCATATTCCACGCGCGACGGCACCATGAGCCCGTGCAGGCTCTCAACAGCGATCAGCAAGGCCGTCACGGCCAAGACCACCCCATTGGCAAAACCCGCCAGATAGCCCACCTTGCCGGCCCCAAAGGCGAACCGGTGATCTCCCGCATAGGCGCTGGCCACACGGTAGGCGACGGCGGCGGCCGTCAGGGCGGCCACGTGAGCCGCCAGATGAATGCCGTTGGCCACCAGGGCTATGGAGTGAAACGCCAGACCACCGACAATCTGGGTCGCCAAGGTCGCCAAACAGATCCCGGCGACGATCCAGGTCCGCCGCTCATTGCGGCTGTGGTCTGCTCCCAGATAGGTGGTGTCGCCGCGAAAGGCATCGAGCGGTGCTGAGGAAGGGTCCGACAAGGGGGCGCTCAAAACTAGGGGCGTCAGAAAGAATGTGTTATTCTATAACACTCGACCAAGTGCAAGCGGTTCCCGAAACCCCTTGCCATCGCGCCGCGCAATGACGAGATGAACGCCATGACCCAAAAGACCCCTGTGACCGTGCTGACCGGCTATCTCGGCGCCGGCAAGACCACCCTGCTGAACCGCATCCTCACCGAGGACCACGGCAAGCGCTATGCCGTCATCGTCAACGAATTTGGCGAGGTTGGAATCGACAACGACCTGATCGTCGGGGCCGACGAAGAAGTCTTTGAGATGAACAATGGCTGCGTCTGTTGCACTGTCCGCGGCGACCTGATCCGGGTTCTGTCTGGCCTGATGAAGCGCAAGGGCGGCTTTGATGCCATCATCATTGAGACCACCGGCCTAGCCGATCCCGGCCCCGTGGCCCAGACCTTCTTCGTGGACGACGATGTCCGCGCCAAGACGCATCTGGATAGCGTCACCACGGTCGTGGATGCCATGCACCTGCCCCTGCGCCTAGCAGACTCCAAGGAGGCGGTGGAGCAAATCGCCTTTGCCGACCAGATTGTGCTCAACAAGACCGACCTGGTCACCGAGCACCAATTGCGCGACGTCGAGGCCCGCATCAGGCGCATCAACCCGCTCGCCCCCATCCATCGGGCTGAACGCTCCAATGTGCCCTTGGACAAGATTCTAGGCCGTGGCGGTTTTGACCTCGAGCGGATCACCGACATTCAGCCGGAATTCCTCAATCCCGGCCACGGCGAAGCGGGCCACGTTCATGACGCCGACTGTGATCATGATGATCACGACAATCACGGGCACGATCACCAACACGGCCATGACCACGCCGCGGAGGCCGGCATTCGCGGCATATCCCTGGTCTTCGACAAACCGCTGAACGGCAATCACGTCACCGCCTGGCTAAATGACGTCCTGCAGGCCCAAGGCCCCGACATTCTGCGCGCCAAGGGCATATTGGACGTGGCCGGTGAAGACCGTCGTCTGGTCTTCCAGGCCGTGCACATGATCCTGGAAGGTGACTTCCAGCGCGACTGGAAGGCCGGCGAGGCCCGCAACTCCCGCATGGTGTTCATCGGCCGCAATCTCGATGAAGCGGCATTGCGCACCGGCTTTGAAGCCTGTGCAGCCTAAACCGACCAAAGAAATGCCCGCCCAGGCTTCCCTCGGCGGGCAATCTGAAAATTCAGGTCGGAGCGCCTAGAGCTCTTCGTTGATCAGCGCGACTTGGAAATAGCCGTTGCCCTGCAAGGTGTTCATGACTTCCATGAACCGACCATAGCGCACGCCACGGTCAGCGCGGATATAGACCCGCTCTTCGGTGGGGTTTGGCTTTTTGAGTTCCTTGGCCAGATCGGCCGGAAGGGTGTCGATCGAGGTGGCGGATTCGCCAATAAAGACGTTCCCGTCGCTCTGAATATTGATCACCGTCGGCTCTTCGATTTTCGCGCCGGGCGGCGGCGGAATGGCAGGCGGCAGGTCAAGCTTGATCGAAACCGTGGCTGCGGGGATCGACACCATGAAGATAATGAGGAGCACCAGCATCACGTCCACAAAGGGCGTAACATTGATGTCGCTGTTTTGGCCGAGGTCGAACTTGCTACCCCCCTTGCCACCCAGCTTCGCACCCATGTGATATTCCTTCCCTTGAGAGCGCTCAAAATAGCGCCCGTCTATCGTTGGCGACACCCATCGCCAATCGGGGCAAGATTGTAAAGCCCCCAGCCGCAGACTCAGGTCCTCAAGTGCCCATCTTGCACAATCGCGCGCTCGCCAAGACGCCACCCAAGTCGTTATGGGTGGGATATGAACCATGCCTTCGACGCCTATGTCACCGCCACCCTGTTTGATCGTGCCGGATCTGCCGCCTTTGCCCTAGGCGACGGCACAGTACGGTTTGAGACCGGCGAGGTCGTCCAAGCCCACGACGGGGCGAGCCTTTGCGCCGTGGCGCACCCGACTTCGGCGGGGCTGATTACCGGTGGCGATGATGGGCGGCTGGTCTGGAGCCGGCCTTCCGGCGCTCAGGAGTTGGCCAAGATTCCGGGCCGCTGGATTGAGAGCGTCGCGGCAAGTTCAGAATCGCGCCTCTTGGCCTTCGCGGCAGGTCGTGAGGTCCACGTGCGCGATCTCGCCGACCCAGCCTTCTCCCGCACCTTTGTCCATGAGAAGTCGGTGTCTGACCTGGCCTTCGATCCCAAAGGTCGCCGCATCGCCAGTGCCACCTATGGCGGGGCATGGCTTTGGTACGCCCGCATCGCTGAACAGAAGGCCCAGGTGCTCAAATGGGCCGGCAGCCACGTCGCCCTGGCCTGGAGCCCGGACGGCAAGTTCCTGATGAGCGCCATGCAGGAAAACCAACTGCACGGCTGGCGCGTCGCTGACGATAAGAACCTGAAGATGGGCGGCTATCCGGCCAAGGTCAAAAGCCTAGCCTTCCTGGCCAAGGGGGCCATGCTTGCAACGTCCGGAGCCAATGGTGTCGTGATCTGGCCCTTTTCCGGCCCCGCAGGCCCACTCGGCAAACAAGCCGCCGAGATCGGGTTTGATCAGAGTGCCATGGTCGTTCGGGTGGCGGCGACGCCACTGGGCAACCGCATTGCCGCAGGGTGGGATGACGGTCGCATCTGGATCTGCGATCTCACCGACCAAAAGACTGACATGAAGAAAGCGGAGAAGGGCCCACCCATTACCGCGCTCGCCATGACCCTAGATGGCAAGCGTCTGGCATGGGGCGATGAAGATGGCGGGGCTGGGGTCTTGGACCTAGCCTGACCTCTACCGCCCCAACTTCGTCAATCAAAGCCGCGCAGTTCGCCCCAGACCGAGAACTCATCCCGGGAAGATCGCCAGCCATTGATCGGAGCGTCTGGGTCGCGCCAACCCAGAGCCATGCCCGAAAACACCATGAGATCCCCGGGAAGATCCAGAGCCTTGGCGAGGGTCTGTGGATACCGCGCCCAATATTCCTGGGCGCAGGTGTCTAGACCCTGCTCCACCGCCAGCAGCATAACCGTCTGCATATACATACCCAGGTCCGACCATTGCGGCGGGCCGAGCTTGCGATCCAGGCAGAAGAACAGGCCCACCGGCGCACCGAACAGTTCGCCGTTGCGGGCCAATTGGCGCAGGCGCGCGGGTTTGTCGTCTCGGCCAAGTTTGATCGAAGCATAGAGCTCCTCGCCATTCTGGAACCGCCGCGTGCGGAAAGGGTCCCAGAGATTGGCGGGATAGACCTCATACTCTGGGGTTTCCCCCATCGGATTGGCCGCCACCTGAGCCTTCAGCTCGGCCAGGGGTGCGCCCGTCAAAGCATAGACCTTCCACGGCTGAAGGTTGCCGCCGGAGGGTGCGCGGGCTGCCGATTCCAGGATGCCGCGCACCACTGCAGCGGAAGGCACATCGGTCTTGAAGGCGCGCACGGAGCTGCGCTGGGCAACGGCTTTGGTGACATCCATATTCGGTTCTCCGACTTGACAAGCATCGCTAGCACTGGGTCCCTAGGTTAAGCCAAGCTCAAATCCAAATCGGACATGCCAAAAACGTATCGCCCTAGTTTGTTCGCCAGGATTGGTCGCGCCGTCTTTGTCCTTGTCGCGGTTTTTGGTCTGATCGGCCCAATCCTGGTCGTCACCATCTACCGCTTTGTGCCACCACCGATCACCTATTTGATGGTTCAGCGCGCCTTTGAGGGGCGCGGCTTTGACCGTCATTGGCGACCGATCCGCCAAATCTCACCCACCCTCACGCGGGCTGTTATCGCCGCCGAGGACGCAAAATTCTGCGAACACCATGGCTTCGACTTCACCGCGATGGAAAAGGCTATGGCGCATAACGAACGCTCCAAACGGGTTCGTGGCGGCTCGACCATCAGCCAGCAGACTGCCAAGAACATCTTCCTGTGGCCAGACAGATCCTATGTCCGAAAAGGCCTTGAGGCCTATTTCACCCTGTTGATCGAGGGATTATGGGGCAAAGAGCGGATCATGGAGGTCTATCTCAACAGCGTCGAATGGGGGCCCGGCGTCTATGGGGCCGAGTCTGCTGCTCTGAAGAACTTCAAGGTCGGGGCCGATAAACTTACCCCCGCCCAAGCCGCGCGTTTGGCGGCCATACTGCCCAGTCCGCTGAAATGGAAAGCCGCTGCGCCTGGGCCTTACGTCAAACGCCGCTCAGGTAAGATCGGGGCCGCAGCAGGCACGGTTCGCCGCGATGGCTTGGCGGGCTGTGTCCTACACTAGATCTTACGATACTCCATCCTCGAGCCGTCTTTCAGAGTCCCTTTCAGCGCACTCCAGACGCCGACTTGATCATACCAATCGTCGATCTCGGTCTCTCCACGAATGGACCAGAGGGTCGAACTCCCATCAGCCCTGCGCGCAGCGCTGACTTTCAGGAGTTTGCCCTCCTGTGGATTGAACAATGGCGACCCGAACACCTTGGCATTCCAGTGGGTGAAGGGCAGGGCATTTGCGGGCATTTTCACCGGCCCATTGGCGGTTTCCAGGGAAAGCCCCCGGTCAGTGCGTTTGGCGCTGACCCGCTCGAGTTTGCCATTGGTGTTGGAATTGGTCTCTAGGCTGTCGAAGCGTCCCGCACTCCAACGCTCCACGGCATGATGGCGATAGCGGAACATCGGCACCGGCCCCAACTTCACCGCCATGTCAACGTCGGTCACGACGAGCGGAGAGGCTGCATCGCCGGAAAACACCATGCGGTGGACTCCGACCTTTGTGCCGTTCCGCAAGACCGTGAAGGTCAGGCGTCGATCCGCCGGAACGCTAGCTCGCGCCGATCCGACCAGCGCCAATCCCGAACCCAGGACCGTTCGGCGAGTTATGGTAATCAGATTTGTCGTCATGCCGTGCGCCCTCCGACTCGAAATGGTCTTCGGCCTTGATCCTTGTCGGCAAGTCGCTGATTCTAGAACCGCTTTCTGATCATCCGATGCGATGGAGAACGAAATTGGCCGCACCATCCGCCTATTGGCTCGTGAAGTCCGAACCCAGCAAGTACAGCTTCGCCGATCTTCAGCGGGACGGAACGACCGTTTGGGATGGGGTGCGCAACAATCAGGCGGCGCTTTATCTCAAGGCTATGAAGGTCGGCGATCTAGCCTTCTTTTACCACTCGCAGGAGGGCCTAGCTGTGGTCGGTGTCGCCAGGGTCGTGACAGAGGCTTTCTTGGACCACACTGACCCCGCGGGGCGTTTCGTCGCCGTGGATTTTGCACCTGTTGAACCCTTGGCACGTCCCGTTACCCTGGCTCAGATGAAGGCCGAGCCCGCCCTGGCCGGCATGGCGATGTTTCGGCAGTTTCGATTGTCTGTTAGTCCGATCACACCGCCGGAATGGTCGGTGATTCTGGTGTTGGCCGGACACACCATGCTGAAATAGCCGACCTTCAAGCTCAAACATTGCGAAATGTCACCTCTAGGCGTAGAGGGACGCTCCCTTTTTGAAATGGAGAGACTGCGATGGGCTACCGCGTCGCTGTCGTGGGTGCCACAGGCAATGTGGGCCGCGAGATGTTGAATATCCTGGAGGAACTCGAGTTCCCCATTGCGAAGATTCACGCCATCGCCAGCCGCAAATCCATCGGCGTGGAAGTTTCCTTCGGCGACAAGATCATCAAATGCGAGGACATCGCCCAGTTTGATTTCTCTCGTGTGGACCTGGTTCTGATGAGTGTCTCGGGGGCCTTCTCCAAAGAATGGGCTCCAAAGATCGGCGAAGCAGGCCCCATCGTCATCGACAATTCGTCTGCCTGGCGGATGGATCCCGACGTGCCGTTGGTCGTCCCGGAGGTCAACCCCGACGACGTGGAATGGGCCGACCGTAAGAATATCATTGCCAATCCCAACTGCTCTACAGCACAGCTCGTGGTCGCCTTGAAGCCGTTGCATGACCGTGCGCGGATCAAGCGGGTGGTGGTCTCGACCTATCAGTCGGTGTCCGGTGCCGGCAAAGAAGGCATGGACGAGCTCTGGGATCAGACCAAGGGCGTCTTCGTGCTCGGCTCGCCTGAACCCAAGAAGTTCCCCAAGCAGATCGCCTTCAACGTCATCCCCTTTATCGGATCCTTCCAGGACGACGGCTATACCGACGAAGAGCAAAAGATGTGGCACGAGACCCACAAGATGATCGATCCGGAGATCAAACTGACGGTCACCTGCGTCCGCGTGCCGGTGATGGTGGGTCACTCGGAGTCCGTGAACATCGAGTTCTTTGAGCCGTTGGACGAGGACGAAGCCCGCGACCTATTGCGCGAAAGCCCCGGCCTTGTGGTCATCGATCAGCGTAACGACAAGGGCTACATGACTCCGAAAGAGGCTCAGGGGGAGTTTCCGGTCTATGTCAGCCGCATCCGCAACGACCCCACCGTCGAGTACGGCCTGAACATGTGGGTGGTGGCCGACAATCTGCGCAAGGGCGCGGCCCTCAACGCCGTCCAAATCGCCCAGCTGCTGCACGAGCGGGGCCTGATCAAACAGGCCGTGCTCGCCTAGGACGGACGTGCCGCGCGACAATCCGGCGACGCCGCTGATCGCCGGTATAGTTTGTTATCTGTTTTGGGGGTTTGCGCCCCTGGTATTCCAGACCATTGGCGGCTTCGGCGTCGGGTCTTGGGAAATCTTGGCCCATCGCGGCCTATGGGGTGTGCCGGTCGCCCTGCTGTTCGTGTTGATGGCGCGCCAGGGCGATCAGGTCTTGCGGGTTCTGCGCAACCCCCGCGTGATGGCTGGACTAGCTCTATCAGCCCTGCTGATTGGAGCGAACTGGGCGCTCTATGTCTGGGCTGTGAACGCCGGCAAGGTGCTGGAGGCCAGCCTCGGCTACTACCTGACGCCGGTGCTGAACATGCTGGCCGGGGTTATGATCTTTCGCGAGCGGTTGGACCGGATCGGGATCGCTGCCGTTCTTCTGGCGGTGGCCGGTATCGCCCTCCAGGGCTTGGCGCTTGGCCATCTGCCTTGGATATCCCTCGTCTTGGCGGCGTCATTTGGCCTCTACGGCGTCGTGCGCAAACTGATCACGGCCGATGCTCAGACCGGCTTGCTCATCGAGTGCCTCTATTTGGCGGTTCCCGGCGCGATCTATCTGGCCTGGATGGCGCAACATGGCGGCGGCCACTTCGGCACCTCGCCGGTCGTATCAGCGTGGTTGATCGCTTGCGGGCCGATCACCGCTGTGCCGCTGGTGCTGTTTTCCTGGGCGGCGCGCCGGATACCCCTGTCATCCATGGGGTTCCTGCAGTTCATCGGTCCGACGATCGGCTTTGCGATCGGCATCGCTGAGGGCGAACCGCTCACCCCCTTGCGCACCCTATCCTTCGGGTTGATCTGGATCGGTGCCGTGGTTTTCGTCTACGGTGCCTGGCGCAGGACTCGCACCCTGCCCCAGGTCGTCGTTGAAATTTAGTACCGGTAGTGATCAGGCTTGAACGGCCCGGCTTCGGGCACGCCGATATAGTCGGCCTGATCCTTCGATAGAGTCGTCAGCTTCGCGCCCAGTTTGGCCAGGTGCAGCATGGCCACCTTTTCATCGAGATGCTTAGGCAGGGTATAGACCTGGGTCTGATACTTGGCAGCGTTGGTCCAAAGCTCGATTTGAGCCAAGGTCTGATTGGTGAACGAGGCGCTCATCACGAAGCTGGGGTGACCCGTCGCATTGCCCAAATTCACCAGGCGACCTTCGGACAGCAAGATGATCTTTTTGCCGTCCGGGAACTCGATGTGGTGCACTTGGTCCTTGATCTGGTCCCACTTGAAATTCTTGAGACCAGCGACTTGGATCTCGCTATCGAAGTGGCCGATATTGGCGACGATGGCGTTGTTCTTCATGGCGCGCATGTGGTCGACGGTCAGCACGTCTTTATTGCCGGTGGCGGTGACGAAAATGTCGGCCTTGTCGGCGACATCATCCATGGTCTGGACTTCATAACCCTCCATAGCCGCCTGTAGGGCGCAGATGGGATCGATCTCGGTGACGATGACCCGGGCACCGCCGTTCCGAAGCGAGGCCGCAGAACCCTTGCCCACATCGCCGTAGCCCAGGACCACAGCGACCTTGCCCGAGAGCATGACGTCTGTGCCGCGACGGATGGCGTCCACCAGACTTTCACGGCAGCCATAGAGGTTATCGAACTTCGACTTGGTGACGCTGTCATTGACATTGATCGCCGGGAACGGCAGTTCGCCGCGTTCGGCCATCTGATAGAGACGGTGGACCCCCGTAGTGGTTTCCTCCGACACACCCGTACAAGCATCGCGGATCGCGGAATAGAAGCCGGGCTTTTCCTTCAAATAACGCTTCATCACCGCATAGAGGGCTTCTTCCTCCTCGTTCTGCGGATTGTTCAGCACCGAGGGATCCTTTTCAGCCTTGGGGCCAAGCACGCAGAGCAGGGTCGCGTCGCCGCCGTCATCGAGGATGAGGTTGGGATAGCCGCCATCGGACCACTCGAAGATCTTGTGCGCGTAGTCCCAGTATTCCATCAGGTTCTCGCCCTTGATCGCGAAGACCGGCGTGCCCGACGCGGCAATGGCCGCTGCGGCGTGATCTTGGGTCGAGAAGATGTTGCACGATGCCCAGCGCACATCGGCACCCAAGGCTTCCAAGGTCTGGATCAACACTGCGGTCTGGATCGTCATGTGCAGGGAGCCGGCGATCCGGGCACCCTTCAGCGGCTGAGCCGTGCCAAATTCTGAGCGCAATGCCATCAGGCCCGGCATTTCGGTTTCAGCAATGGCGATCTCCTTACGACCGAAGTCAGCCAGGGAGATGTCTTTCACCACATAGTCGTTCATCACAGAGTCCTGTCGCAGAGGCGGAATTTGACGGGCTCTATAGCCTGCGGTTGGATACCGTGCAAGAAACATATAAGGAGATCGTTATATGTTTCCATTGGGGGGCTGGCGCGCCGACGCTCATCGACGTATCAGAATGTCCCCTGCAATTGCGAGCCACCCGTGTCCCCGATCATTTCTGTTCAAGCCCTGTCGAAAACCTATGCCGGAGGCTTTACCGCCCTGAAGACCGTGGATCTGGACATTCACAAGGGCGAGATTTTTGCACTGCTCGGACCAAACGGCGCGGGCAAAACGACACTGATCAGCATCATCTGCGGGATCGTCAATCCGAGCTCCGGTCGGGTGCTGGCAGATGGGCATGACGTTGTCACCGACTATCGCGCCGCTCGCTCAAAGATCGGCCTGGTGCCGCAGGAACTCAATACCGATGCCTTTGAGAGCGTGTGGGACACCATCAAATTCAGCCGCGGCCTGTTCGGCAAGCCGCCGAACCCGGCCTATCTGGAAAAGGTGCTGCGCGACCTCAGCCTCTGGGACAAGAAGGACGAGAAGATCATGGCGCTCTCGGGCGGCATGAAGCGCCGGGTGATGATCGCCAAGGCGCTAAGTCACGAGCCGCAGATCCTGTTCCTCGATGAGCCGACCGCCGGGGTCGATGTCGAGCTGCGCCGCGACATGTGGGAGATGGTGCGGGCTTTGCGCGAGAACGGCGTCACCATCATCCTCACCACCCACTACATCGAAGAAGCTGAACTCATGGCCGACCGGATCGGGGTGATCTCTGGCGGCGAGATTATCCTGGTCGAGGATAAGGCGGTGTTGATGGAGAAACTCGGCAAGAAGCTGCTGTCCCTCACCTTGCAAAGCCCATTGCTTGCCATCCCTGGCGACTTGGCCCGCGAGCCTCTGACCCTTTCCAGCGATGGCCTGGAACTGACTTATACCTTTGATATCGCCGCCGACCGAACCGGCATAGCCGGCCTGCTGCGGCGGCTAGGGGACTACGGCATCGACTTCAAAGACCTCAAGACTCAGGAAAGCTCGTTGGAAGACATCTTTGTCAGTTTGGTGCGGGGTCGGTGATGAACATCTATGCGATCCGCGCCATCTACCGGTTTGAGCTCGCTCGAACTTGGCGGACCCTGCTGGGCTCGATAGCCTCGCCCGTGATCTCGACCTCGCTCTATTTCATCGTGTTCGGGGCCGCGATCGGCTCGCGCATGACCAAGATCGACGGCATCAGCTACGGGGCCTTTATTGTGCCGGGCCTGATCATGCTGTCGATCCTCACCGAGAGCATCTCCAATGCCAGCTTCGGGATATATATGCCGAAATTTTCGGGCACTATTTATGAGGTGCTGTCGGCTCCGATCTCTGCCCTAGAAATCGTTATCGGCTATGTGGGGGCTGCGGCCACCAAGTCGGTGATCCTGGGCTGCGTAATCATGGCGACGGCGCGATTGTTCGTACCTTTCCACATCGCCCACCCTACCGTGATGCTCAGTTTCCTGGTCCTGACCTCTGTGACCTTCTCGCTGTTCGGCTTTGTGATCGGGGTCTGGGCCGACAGTTGGGAGAAACTGCAGATCGTGCCGATGATGATCATCACACCGCTGACCTTCCTCGGCGGCAGCTTCTATTCGATCAATATGCTGCCGGGCATCTGGCCCAAGATCGCCCTGTTCAACCCGGTGGTCTATTTGGTCTCAGGTTTCCGATGGGCGTTCTACGGGATTTCCGATGTGGCGGTAGGCATCAGTCTGGCGGCCACCTTCAGCTTCATGCTGGCCTGCCTCGCCGCGATCACCTGGATCTTTCGGACCGGCTACAAACTGAAGACCTGAGGACTTCTATTCGTCCTCGTCGAACCGCGCCGCGACCAGAGCCGCGAGGGCAACTAGCGCAGCCTGAGCCTCGTTGCCTTGCGCCTCAATATCCACACTTGACCCAATTCCAGCGGCCAACATCATCAGGCCCATGATCGAGCGGGCATCCACGGTTTGGCCATCTTTGGAGACCGTGATTTCGGCATCAAAGGTCGAGGCCAGCTTGACGAATTTGGCAGAGGCCCTCGCGTGCAGGCCCTTCTTATTGACGATGTCGACGGTAGCCTGGATGCTCACTTGTCGCCGGCCAGAACGTAGGAGGCGACCGAGATATACTTGCGCCCCGCGTCCTGAGCATGGGCAACACAGTCTTCCAGGGAGCACTTGTTGCGCACGCTGGCCAGCTTGATCAACATGGGCAGATTCAGTCCGGCGATCACCTCAGCCTTGGTCTGATCCATCACTGAAATCGCCAGATTGGAGGGCGTGCCGCCGAACATATCGGTCAATAGGATGACGCCGCGCCCGCTCTCGACATCGGCGCATGCGGCCAAGATATCCTTGCGGCGACGCTCCATGTCGTCCTCAGGACCAATACATATGGCCGCGACCGCAGTTTGCGGGCCGACCACATGCTCCATCGCCAGGACAAATTCCTCAGCCAAGCGCCCGTGGGTGACGATCACCAGGCCGATCATAATAATACTTTCAACGGGAATCCCTACCCGATAGCGGCGAATTGACCCCCGCGCGGCGGCCTTGATACGCGCCTTCTTCGCCCTCTCCAAGTCGCCAGATCGCACGCGCGATTTTTGCTGGTGTGGAACCCTCCAGGAGCGGCAGGGTAAGGTGCGGAACAGGTCGCCCAAAATGACAGACCGACCCAGGTTCTGGTAGGCGCTCATATGCACCATCGGCCACCGACAGGCTGATCCTGCAATAGGGCAACGGCACCTCACTCAGGATATCGACCCCCCGTACTTCAATCCTTCCGGCGAGCGGATCAGGTGCCCGGCCGTAGAGTTTTCCCCCGGACATCCAGATCAACACACGATCATCGGCCGCCAGTCGCCAGCCCAACGCCATCATCCGCAGGGCTAGGTCGCTCTTTCCCGTGCCGGACGCACCCTCAATCAAGACGCCCCGCCAAAAGCCCTGCACCCGCAGTGCCACCATCCCGGCATGCAGGATCACCGTTTTGCCTCAGGCAAGGTGGCCACGAAGCGGGCCCCCGTCGGCGCTCCGTCCACCTCGGTTCTATTTTCGGCATGCAAAGTCCCACCCTGCGCGGCGACGATTTGCCGGGCGATTGACAGACCCAAGCCGGAGTTCCCGCCAAAGGCCGAGCCCTTGGGGCGTGAGGTGTAGAACCGCTCAAAAACGGTCTCCAGATTATCGGGTGGAATGCCCGGGCCGTCGTCGTCGATCGTGACGATCGCCTCGCCCTTGCCGCGCTCCAAGCTCACCCGAACCTCGCCGCCCGTCGAGCTAAACGAGCGGGCATTGTCGATCAGGTTACGGAACACTTGGCCGAGCGGCCCCTCGCGCCCGGAAACCATGATGGGCTCAATTGAGTCCTGCGACGTAAAAGTCACTGAGGACTCGCCTGGCCGGATGGAAACCTCGTAGACCTGGATTATATCGGCGAGCAGCTTGCCCAAGTCGAACGTGCGGGGGTCTTCGCGCGACAACTCCGCGTCGAGGCGAGACGCATTGGAGATGTCGGTCACCAATCGGTCTAGCCGCTGCACGTCGTTCTTCAGAATACCCAGCAAACGATCCCGCGCGGCCGGCTCACTGACCAGATCAAGCGTCTCCACCGCCGAGCGTAATGAGGTCAGCGGGTTCTTAATTTCGTGTGCCACATCGGCAGCGAATCTTTCAATGGCGTCAATCCGCTCAGACTGTGCGTCGGTCATTGCCTCGAGCGCGCGGGTCAAGTCGCCCAGCTCATCATCACGCTTGGCGATATCGGGAAGCGAGATTGATCTCGCCTTCGACAGTCTCACTCGGTCCGCAGCGTTGGCAAGTCTACGCACGGGCTTGGCGATCAAGGTGTTGAGCAATAGGGATGACACAAAGGTCACACCGATAGACAAGAAGATGAAGGGAAATAGCGCTGCCCGCTGGCGCGCTATAATGACGTCCACGTCATTGGCCTCAAGGGTAAGAACACCCAAGACAGCACGGACATGCTGGATCGGTATAGAAACCGAAACGACCCGCTCCCCCTCTTCCGCCATGCGCATACCTGCCACATGCCGACCGGTCAGGGCTTGCCCGACCTCAAATTGCAGGGCCGCATTGGCCGATTGCGCGAGCCTTGGCGGCGGCCTGGCCGGCTTGAATTGCAAATCCACGCCGCCGTCCTGGCGCGGCTTGGCAGGCGGCAAGACCTTCCACTCCACCCGATCGGCGACCCAGTAACTGTCAGCGATGAGCGTGCCGTGTTTGTCGAACAACCTCGCTCTTTGGCTGCGCGGATTGGAGAGCAGCTGCAAGATCTGGCTGGCATAGCTGGGGTCCATCGCCGGAGTCGGTTCCCCGACTGTGGCGGCTTGGTCTATGATCGTGGCGATCAGTTCGCCCTGGGTGGTCAAGCTGTCGAGCCGCGCGATCACCAACCCCCGGCGCAGCTCGTTCAGCACCAGGGCACCGACAATCACAATCGCCAAACCCAGCATATTGAGCACGATGATCAAACGCCCCAGGCGCGAGCCCGGCAGCCACCTTAACCAGGCCGGCTCATCGACGGCCTGGTCAGGATTCGCGGTATCGGTAGCCGACGCCATAGAGAGTTTCGATCGCGTCAAACTCGTTATCGACCTCACGGAATTTTTTCCGCATGCGTTTGATGTGGCTGTCTATCGTACGGTCATCCACATAGACCTGATCGTCATAGGCCGCGTCCATCAGGTTGTCGCGGCTCTTCACGAAACCAGGCCGCTGCGCCAAGGATTGCAGCAACAAGAACTCGGTAACCGTGAGCTTCACCGGCAAACCGTTCCACAGACAGTCGTGACGCGCCGGATCAAGGGTCAGCTTGCCCCGCTGCATGGCGCGCGCACCGGCCTCGCCAATCGGCGAGGGTGCCTCCTCGCCGTCCGCGCCCGCCCGTCGCAATAGCGCCTTCACCCGCTCAATCAACAACCGCTGGCTGAAGGGCTTGTGCATATAGTCGTCGGCCCCAAGATTGAAGCCCAAGATCTCGTCGATCTCCTCGTCCTTCGACGTCAGGATAATCACCGGCAAGTCGGAGGTACGGCGCAGCCGACGCAATACTTCCATACCGTCCATGCGGGGCATTTTGACGTCGAGGATCGCCAGGTCCGGTGGTTCATTTTCCAATGAGGCGAGTCCGGCGGCACCGTCATGAAAGGCTTTCACGGTATGCCCGTGGCTTTCCAGAGCGAGGCTGACAGAGGTGACGATGTTTTCGTCGTCGTCCACCAGGGTGATATTGGCCATGTGTAAAAAGGCATCCTTCGAAGTGTCGCGACCAAGCTAGTCGTCTCACACCGTGGCCTCAATGGGGCAAGGTTGATATCTCAGTAAATCTGACCTTAATTATGTTGGCCGACACTGCCTATGAAGCAGGGGTTCAAATGTCCGGCGCACAGGTTCACTACGAGCTCTCCACGCGCACCTCGAGCGGTGCCGGCTGGTCGCTGGACCTCGCCACCGAAGACCGGAAGCTGGCCGTCTCAACAGCAGAAGATCTCATGAAGACCGGCAAGGTGATCGCCGCCAAGGTCACCAAGGAAACGATGGACCCGGAGACCCGAGAGTTTCAAACCATCTCGATCTTAAATCTGGGGGCCGGCGACCCTGTAAAGGCCAAAAAGGTCGCGGAGAACCTGGAACCGCTCTGCATAACCCCACAAGATCTCTATACCGCCCACGCCCGTGACCGGATCAGTCGATTGCTGGAGGCTTGGTTGGACCGTGAGGGCGCGACAACCTTTGAACTCCTGCATCGGGCCGACCTGGTGGAGGCGCTTGAGAGTTCCGGCACTGAGTTACAGCACGCGATCCAAAAGGTGGCGATACCAGAGGCTCAGGCACGAGGACGTAGCGTCCACGAACTGATGCGCAGTTTCCAGTCCCTGGTGGAGCGCAGCATCGAGCGGCTACTGAAGGATGCACGCAAGGGCGTCATGCCCGATATCGCCAAAGTCGGGTTTCCGGCTGCTGCCGAAATGGTCTCCAGGGATCCTGAACGGGCTTATCTGCTGGGTTGCAGCGTCGCCAATTCCATCGCTGAGGGCCGCAATTGGGACGAGAAGATCAATCAACTTTTGACCCTTGCCGACAACGCGCCGATCGCCGGTCCACCTCGAGCCTTGGCTCTAGGCGTCATCGAGCAGCCCCTCTCGGAAATGCTGGGGTCGCGCGGCGGGATAGATGTCGTGGTTGGTGTCGATCTTGACCTCGGCGGTCGCCTAGCGGCGATGACCTGGCTGGTGGCCAGCGCCCCCATTGAAGCCTTGATGAAAATCGAAGCCTCTGTCGCACGCGCCATGCCGCCTTTGACCGCCACTGCCAAGCGTTTAGCGGGATGGCTCGGCACTGAGGATTTTCAGGCGGTGCGCGTGTCGATTGCCAAACAAGTCCTACGGGAGCTGACCGGGCCGCGAAGACTGCGGCCCACAGACCCACGCGGCGAGATCGAGGTGATACGCGCTCTGGCAATGGCTCTGACCACTGCGGCCGGCAATCTGGTGCCGCTGGATGATATTCAAGACGCCTTCACCACCCGGTCGCGGATGCTGGTCACGGCAGACTTCATTGAAGGTTATCTCAAGGGTTGCGGTTCAAGCCGTGAAGAAGCTGAGACCCTGGTCTGGTTGATCGAGAATGTTATCGGCGCAGCCAACAAGCGCCAAGCCGCGCGGTTTCTATCCGGCACCGTCTCGGCCCTCAAATTTGAAAACGAGCTACGAAACAGCCCGGAGAGTCCAACAGCCAAACTTCGCCAGTTGGCCCTGCTGCAAAAAGCCTTGGCGCGGGCCGGCCTAGCAGCGGAAGATTATCAACCCATCCAGGGCAAGTTGGGTGAAATCGGCGGTCTGGTTGAGGCAGAGAGCAAGATCGTGGCCCAACTCGGTCGGGCCACCGGCGCACCGTTAGATCGCCTCGTGGTTCTGCTGCAGATGGCGGTCGGCGATAATGCCCCGTTGGGTCCGGCGGCCGAGCGCGCCAAGTCCGAAGCTCTGCGCCTCGTGCGCCAAGACGATATCAAGTCTGAGCTGGCCAAGGCTCCTGACCGGATGGGCCAAGTTCGGGCCATGATCCAACAGTTGAGCGCGGTTGCAGCCTAGACTCCGAGCGCTTGGGCCAAGGCCCCAACCACCCGGTCCACGTCGTCATCCTCCATACCGGGATAGAGCGGCAGGGAGAGGCAGGCTTGATACCAAGCCTCCGCTCCGGGAAGTTCAAGAGGTCCGTAACGCCCGACATAATAGGGTTGGCGGTGCACCGGTATGTAATGAACCTGTGTGCCTATGCCTTGCTCAGCCAATGCGTCAACGACCTCGCGTCGAGTCCGCCCCGCCGCCGCAAAGTCGATCAAGACGACCATCAGGTGCAAGACCGGGTTGCTCCATGTTGGGCTTGCGGCCAGCGCCACCAAGGGGGCGAGGGCAGCAAGGGTTTCACGATAACGCGCAGCTAGCGCTTTGCGCCGCGCCGCAAAGCGCGGCAGTTTCGCCAGTTGTGACTGTCCTAAGGCGCATAGAATGTCCGGCAGGCGGTAATTGAAGCCCAACTCCGGCATCTCATACCACCAAGGATCAGCCGTCGGCGGACGGATCATACCGTGACTGCGGAGGTGCCGCAGCCGCGTGGCGAGGTCGGGGTCGCTGGTGGTGACCATGCCGCCCTCACCTGTGGCAATGGTCTTGACGGGGTGAAACGAGAAGGTGGCCATGGCCGAATGACGCGCATCGCCAATCTTCTCCGAAACATTGCCGAAGGTCGCTGCCGAGCCGAGCGCATGGGGGGCATCCTCCACCAAGACCGCCCCGGCGGCGCGCGCCATTTCCGACAGTTTGTCCAGCTCCGCCACCTCACCACGCAGATGCACGGGCAAGACTGCGCGAAGTTTGCGGTCTCCGACCCGACCAAGCGCCTCAGCCAAGGTCTGCGGGGTCATGAGGCCGGTCGTTGGATCCACATCAGCGAACACCACTTCGGCCCCCACATATCGGACGCAGTTGGCTGTAGCCAGGAAGGTGATTGACGGCGCGATACAGACCTCTCCAGGCTGCACCTCCAGGGCCATCATAGCCATGTGTAAGGCCGCAGTGCCATTGGCACAGGCCACAGCATGACGCGCGCCGACGGTTTCGGCGAATGCTGCCTCAAATGCCTCAACCCGGGGACCAGTCGTCAGGAAATCAGCCTGCAAGGCCTCAACCACCGCAGCAATATCGTCGTCTTCGATGGTTTGACGCCCGTAGGGCAGGCGGGGAAGACTCATGTTCAGTCCGTGGCGCGTCGACGGCGTTCGGTTGGGGGTTTGTCGTCCAACAGTGTCAACAGGTCCTGACCCGTCAACCATTCGGTGTTGGTGTCACTAGCATAGGAAAACCCATCCGCCGCAACCGGGTGGGTCTTGGCAAACGACTGTCGTGGATACTCCACAAACGCGGGCTCAATCGCGAAGCGATCTCCCAAGTCGACGGTGGTGCGCGCATCATCCACCGAGATCATCATCTCGTGTAGTTTTTCGCCCGGTCGAATGCCGATGACCTTGATCGGCAGATCTGGAGCCATGGCGGCGGCAAGATCTGTCATCTTCATTGAGGGAATCTTGGGCACAAAGATCTCGCCGCCCCGCATTAGGGAAAGCGACGACAACACGAAGTCTACGCCTTGGTTCAAGGTGATCCAGAATCGGGTCATACGGTCATCGGTGATCGGCAGTTCACTGACGCCCTTGGCAATCAGCCGCTGAAAAAGCGGTGCCACCGAACCCCGCGAGCCCACTACATTGCCGTATCGCACGACGGAAAATTTCGCGCCAATGTCTCCGGACAGGTTGTTGGCCGCTACAAAGGTCTTGTCTGAGGCCAATTTGGTCGCGCCGTAGAGATTGGCTGGATTGCAGGCCTTGTCGGTGGAAAGTGCAATCACCTGCTGAACCCGATTGGTCAGACAGGCCCAGACGACGTTTTCGGCACCCAGCACATTGGTGTGGATGCACTCCGACGGATTATATTCAGCGGCCGGCACCTGTTTCAGGGCCGCAGCATGAATGACAATGTCGACGCCCCGAAAAGCCAGGGTCAGTCTCTGCCGATCTCGCACATCGCCCAAGAAGAAACGCATGCAGCTCATCCGCGCGGCGTCATGACGCTCGGCCAAATCGGCTTGCATTTCACTCTGCTTCAGCTCGTCGCGTGAGAACACGATCAGCTTGCGGGGCTTGGCATTTAGGAGGACGGTTTCAACGAACCTGCGACCAAAGGAGCCCGTGCCCCCGGTGACCAAAATCACCTTGTCGTCGAGATTGAGCGTGTTTGGTGCGAAACGACCCAAGGGCGGACCTCTGAGGTGAAATACGAATCTGTGTCCTACTGTGGGTCCGTCCGCGTAAAGAGACCGCTAACCATGATGTGGCGTCCTATGGGTATGAACCGTCGTCTCGCCTGCTTGGCCCTCGCTGGCTTCCTCGCCGCACCCACTTGCGTGTCCGCAGAGGGACATGCCGAAAAGAAAAAGGGGGGTGGCGTCACTTTCATTCAGCTGGGCGCTATCACCGCGACCACCATGGGCGGCAGCGGGCGGCGCGGGGCGATTACCGTCGAGACCGGCATCGACGTGCCCAATCGGGCCCTCTTGGCCAAGGCCACCCTGCTGCTCCCTCGGTTCAAGGCCGCCTATGCACAGACCCTGCAGATCTATGGTGCGGGATTGGCCCCGGCGGCTCTACCCAATGCGGATTTTTTATCTCGGGAGCTGCAGCGTCAAACCGACCTAGTCTTGGGCGAACCGGGAGCCAAACTTCTGCTCGGCACCATCTTGGTCAACTAAACACCCAGGGCGTCCATGAACTGCGCCATCCCTACGTCCAGCGCCGTCACCCCCTGCGCGTCATGGGTGGTTAGGGTCACATCGACACGGTTGTAGACATTCAACCATTCCGGATGGTGATCCAGGGTTTCGGCCTTCATCGCCACGCGAGCCATGAACCCGAACGCGGCATTGAAGTCAGCGAACCGGAAACTGCGGAATATGGCATCGCGGTCACCGGTCGCTGCGGCCCAAAGCGGTAATGTCTCCAGGGCGACTATCGCGCCGATCTTCAGGGGCCTTGCCATGGTCAAGCCGCGTCCGGAAAGCTGAGGCCGGTCGCCGCCGAAAGCTCTGCCAGGGTCTGATCAACCGTGACCACCTTGATGGCGGTCATGCCCAGGGCAGCGGCCGGCTTACAATTGATCCCCAGGTCATCGAGATAAACGCAAGCCGCCGGTGCAACGCGCAACAGGTCGCACATCATCAAATAGATTTTAGGGTCGGGTTTTCGCACGCCAGCCTTGGAGCTTTCGATTATCTGATCAAACAACGGCATGATTTGGCCCATGGCTCCAGCCGCCCGTTGCGGCTCGTCGGCACCTGGACTGTGATGGCTGACCATATTGTTGGTGATGCAGCCGACCTTGAAATGCTGTTTGCAGGCCTTGAGCGCGGCAACCATGGCAGGGCGCACGGAGCCCGAGAGCAGCGGCAGAACATCGCGTCCCGGCACCGGGTGACCCCGCGCCGTTGATTCCTCCAGGAACAAGGCATCAAAACCGTGGGTATCGATTTCGTTGCGCTCGAACAGCGCCCAGGCGTTGGTATCCGGGTTTGTCGCGTTGATCGTGCGAATCAGATCCTTGGGCACACCTTTTTCGGCTTCATAACGATTGAACGCCTCAAACGGCGAAGAGGTGAAAACCCCGCCAAAATCCCAAATCACCGCTTCGATCGCCATTGTCGGCTCCCAATTTTCGCCGGGAAGCTAGAGAGCCGAGCCGCGACGTGCAAGGTAGCGGCTATGTTTCTATCCAACATGCCCCGACCGATGCGCTTGGCCCTCTACGGAATGGCCACCGGCATCGTCTTGTTCATGTGTCTGGCACCCAGCAAGGAGGTGCCGGGCTCAGGACTGGTATGGGACAAGGCGGCGCATGCCCTGACCTGGGCCATCCTGACCAGCGCGGGCTTAATTCTGGCTCCCAACCGACCCCGCGCCATCACCGTATTCTGCCTCGCGCTCGGTGCTGCTATCGAGGTGGCCCAAGCCACGATGGGTTTCGGTCGGCAGGGTGATTGGCGCGACCTCGTCGCCGACAGCATCGGCGTTGCAATTGCCGTCGCCGGGTGGCTGATTATTCAGCGCCTTCGCGCGAGAAGCGAACCCGACTGCGGTTAATCTTCGCGCGCAGGGAGAAAGCCCAAGCCTTAACAGGAACTTGGCGGCATGGTCGGACAACACTTGAGGATCCGAGACCTTATCATGCGTCCGACAACCCTAATTGCCTTCGCCGCCCTGCTCGGTCTTTCGGCCTGCGATGCCTCGAAAATGGGCGCACCGCTCGGCTCAAAGTCTGCCGCCAATGCCGTGGGGGCCTGTCCCGCAACGCCAACTCCGGCCTGTCCGCCGGCATCGGGTGAGGCCAAGCCCATGACCATGGAGCCTGAGGGTTCGACATCGGCGACCGCATCAGGCGCAGCGACATCAGAGGTCTCGGCGCATCGGGTTTCCTGGGCAACACCTTACCGCTCGCATCGTGCGGTTCGGGGTGCGGTTCGGGTCGTGCACCGACCTGCTGTCCGCCGCGCCGCCGCGAGCCGTCACGGTCAGGTGCATCACAATGTCTATGCGGGGGGTTATACCGGAGAGACGACGGGGTCGGGCATGTCTGACGACGGTCGCGACGACGATCGTCGGGGTTCGAGAATCTACGTGACCCCCGACGTCCGCTATGGTCACCAGGGCTATGGCTATGAAGATCGCGACCAGGATCGCGACGGCTCAGCCTATGAATATCACCGCGCTAGTCCGCCGCCTTATGTTGCGCCCAGACCCTATGTGGCTCCGCGCATGGAAGAGCACAACTATGTAGAGACCCGGCGCTATGTCGCGCCGCCGGTCTATGTGGCCCCTCGTCCGCAGGTCTATGTGGAAACGCGTCGTTATGATCCGCCGGCCCCACCGCCGGTGGTGGAGCGCCGCGTCTACCGCGAGGCCCCCCAGGCCTACCGCTATGAAAGCCGCGACGCCCGTTACGAATCGCGCGGTGACGGCGGCAGCTACCACCATGTCGCCCGCCCTCCAGGGGTCGAAGACGATTGTCGCTGCGAGACAACCCAAGCCGCCGGGCGAGACCGCCAGGGTTTCTTGACCTGGCCGGGCAAGCGCTAACCTAAGCCCAACACACCGTCACAATCTCCTGTTAGCCTAGGCGAATGGGAGATTCGACAAACTGGCGCATCTTGGCCCTTGAGGGGGTTGAGAATTATCGTGACTTCGGCGGCTATCGCGCCGCTGCGGGCGGACAGATGGTCCGGGGTCAATTTTGGCGATCGGCCCATCAGGGCAAAGCCACTTCCGGCGATTTGGCCAAGCTCGAAACCTTAAATCTCCAGACGGTTGTCGATCTGCGCCGACCGGCAGAACGCGCCGCCGAGCCTTCGGTCCGACATGCCCCCCTGGTCATTGAGTGCGATCTTGGCGACCGCACCGAGGCTCCTCATGTGGCCTTTCTGCGGGAAACCGATCTGACGGCAGAGAGCGCTCAGGCCTTCTTCTTCGACTACTACGCCAAGGCACCCTTTGAGCCTCGGCACCAAGTCTTGTTTCGTCGGTATTTCGCTGCCCTGGCGGACGGTCACGCACCGATCCTGATCCACTGCACGGCGGGCAAAGACCGCACCGGACTGTTGGCGGCGCTTACCCATCACGTCTTGGGCGTTCATTCCGATGACGCCGCGACCGACTACATGCTGACCAATCACGCCGCCCGTCTGGAGGCCCGGCTGCCGATAGTCACCCAGGCCCTGGCGCATACCCTGGGAAAGGTGCCGTCGGAGGTTGCGGTTCGCGCCTTTCTGGGTGTCGATGCGAAATATCTGCAGGCCGCCATGGCCGCAATCGTCGCGGACTCCGGATCGGTAGACGCCTATCTCGCCAAACTTGATGTCACCGGCGAACGCGTCGCGCGACTGCGGGAACAGTATCTCGTCTGACCGCCCGGTGCCGACCTAATCCAACCATTCCAATAGCCCCAGCTTCGCCAACCAGCTCACGCTCATCTGCACCAGCCTGCGACGCGGCATAGGCAAGGTCAGCAACAGGTCTTTGAGGCTCATGGATTGGGCGGCAGCAACCCTTGCCAAGATCAAGCCGGCTTCCTCTACGGTGCCCCGCCACCCGGAAAAGCCATTGTCGAGTTCCACGCCGATAATCCGCTCAAGATCGCCAGCGGTGACACCCGGTCGCAATCGAAGTTGAGCGTCAACGTCCAGCACCTGACTGGCAAAGCCAGCGAAATCGGCGAAGGGATCTCCTCGCAACGGATTAAGCCGATGGCGGGCGGTTGTCGGCGTGGCCGCCGCGCGCAGCTTGGCCAGCTCCTTGAAGAGGCCCGTGTACTGACTGATCACCACCGGCCAATCAAAGGTCTCCCGGGCTCGCGTGCGCCCCGCCGCGCCCATCCGTTTGCGGAGTTCCGGGGATCGGACCAATTCGGCAATCGCCTGTGCCGCACGCCCCACATGCACCGCCGTGTGCTGGGCCACGGCCCCCACATAGGCCTGATAGCTTTCCAGACCAAAGCTGTGTCGCGCAGCTATGGCTTGGCCTAACGGGCTCGGCGGTCCGCCAAGGGTCGGAATCAGGAACCCGTCCACGCCGTTACGCACGGTCGAGCGATATCCATCCCAATCGCTGACCACTACGGGCAAGCCGGCAGCCATGGCCTCAACCGGGGTGATGCCGAAGGTCTCTTGGATATTGTCCACCAAGGACAGGAATATATCGCCCGCCGCCCAAAGGTCAGCCACGACCTCCTGATCATTCCCGTCCTGGAAATCCACCTGAATGCTCGGCGCATAGGCGCGCGCGGCCTGTTCATAGCGGGCGTGATCGGTGTCGCCGCCCGGAAACCAACCGGCCAGGGCAAAGTGCAGGCGCACGTCGGTCGCCTTTGCCGCCTCTTCCACGGCCCGGAACATCGGTTGCGGAAAGGCTTTTTCGAAGAATGACAATCGCCCGACCCAGATGATCAAGATCTCGTCTTTCTCGATCCCCAAATCCGCGCGCACCCGGGCTCGCGCGCCGCCCCGCTCCGATTTGGTCCGAATGTCGGAGACATCAACGCCAAGCGGGATCACCGGCAGGCGCGGTCTCGGTGCCGCAGTCGCCCCCAATCGCTCGGCTAGATGATCGCCCCATCGATCAAACATCGCCGACATGGCATCCCGCACCGAGGGGGATGTGCAAATCAGCGCGTCCCAGTCCTGCATCGGGGCGATCATGGCGGCCCCGATTTCCTGGCGAACCGTGGGTGGCGCAACCGTATGGATCAGCCCCACCAAGCTATAGGCACTGTCGGAAGCCGTGCGGCGACGCTGCCAGGCCAATTCGCTCAGATCGTGCTGGCCCCGCAGGAGTACCCCAGCATCCGTCGCCGCACCCGACGACAAAACACTAGATCCGACCACCTGGGCAACCGGCCGAACCCCCGGATAGAGGCCTGCCGTCAGGGCTTGATCGTCAACCGGCACATTGGAGACCAGGTCGATCTGCTCAAGGCCGCCATAGCGGGCCAAGGCCCGGTAAAGCTCCAGATTGGCGACGTCCTTGCCGAAGGGGTTTGGACCCAACCCCAACACCCCCGCAGGATGATAGATCGCCAGCCGCGAACCCACGCTCACCTCATTGCAATCGGAAGGCTCGAATCAGCACGCGCGTCCTCGGTGACGTGACCCCCGACTTTCATCCAGTCATAACGGGTGTCCTGGGTTGATTTGGGCTTGGGTTGGTGTGGATTGCAAGAGGCGGAGGGTCATCTTGAGCAAGATCAAACTGCAGTTAAGGATTCTAGCTCAGCGGCACTCGTAGAAATACTTAGGGGTTCAACCCGATCTTTTCGCCGTCTCCGATAGGCCTAGACTCGAAGGGCAACCTCGGAGAAACGCTATGCCCCCTCACTCACAGGCCTCTGACCAATCGCAAGACTGCACCTTGGCACGTACCCTGCGATTTGGACGCTGGGACGCCTACTCGCCCCTCGGCCTGAAGATGGTCTTCGCCAAGGATGAGGAAATATACGGTCAGGACGAGAGCGCGAACCTGCTCTTTCGCGTGGTCAGCGGGGCCGTCCGCACCACCCATCTCATGAGTGATGGCCGCCGCCAGATCGGTGAATTCTATTATCCGGGTGAAGTGTTCGGGATAGAGGCTGGAAATCTACACCGGTACTCCGCCGAAGCTCTGAGTGAGACTGTGGTCTTGGCGCTTAAGATTTCCGCGCTGCGAACCGCCGCAGGCAACGAAGCCTTTGAACGCATGGTTTGCGAAGCGGCTGGCGGTGAGCTCAACCGCGCCCAGGAACACCTGATGCTGCTGGGCCGAAAGTCGGCTTACGAACGGGTGGCGACCTTCCTGATAGATATCGCTGATCGTCGCCGCAGCGATGCGGTCACCCTGCCTATGAGCCGGCAGGACATGGCAGATTATCTTGGGCTGACCATCGAAACCGTCTCGCGAATGCTCACACGTCTCCAAGCCACCTTGGCTGTGGAGTTCGACACAGCAAGACAGTTCCACATCCGTAACCGCTTTCAGTTGGCGCGATTAGCCCACTGAACCGCCGCGACCCCTCTCGTGGAGATCGAGACATGACCTACAAATCCATCCTTGTTCACGCCGAACATTTGGCAGCCGCTGAGCCGAGGCTCGCAGTCGCAGCGGCCCTGGCCCGCCGCTTTGACGCAACCTTAGTGGGGCTGGGCGCTGAGTCCCTGGATTGGGCGGGCGTCAGCGATCCCTACGGCATCGCCGCCGGTCAGTGGTTGGCTGTCGTCGCGGAGCAAATTCAAGTCGACCTAGCCTCTGCTGAGAAGGCGTTTCGGCGATACGCCAAAGACCTGAACCACGAGTGGCTGGCTCTTCGGGAGGCTCCCGACTACGCCATGGCGCGACTATCACGATCAGCGGACCTCATCGTGGCCGGCGGCGCGCCTCTTGATGATACCGGCCAGTATCGCACGGCGGCTCCGGCGGACCTGGTTCTCCTCAGTGGTCGACCGGTCTTGGTTGCGCCTCCGACAGGACATAGCCTGCGTGCTGAGCAAATTATCGTGGCTTGGACTGATAGCCGTGAGGCGCGGCGCGCCCTCACCGATGCTATGCCCTTTCTGCGGACCGCAGACGGCGTCACGGTCTTGGAGATCTGCGCCGACGACAATCTGGAAAACGCAAAGCACCAAACCGGCGAAGTTGCCCGCCACCTCAAGCGCCACGGAGTCAAAGCCGCCGCCAAGACCAAGGTTGCCCGCAACAGCCAAGTCGCAGGAGCGATCTACGGCGAGGCCCGAGCCCAGGGTGCGGATCTGATCGTCTCAGGTGCCTATGGCCACAACCGCTTTCAGGAACTCGTCCTGGGCGGCGTCACCCGCGACCTGTTACGCAACCCCGAACAGTTTGTTCTCCTCAGTCACTGACGGGGCCGTTGCGCCCGGCGCAGCGAACCTCACAAGCCAAGTCCAGAGACGACCTTAGGACGGAGCCGCCATGAATGCGGTATGTCCGATGAATATGAGATAGAGATTAGGTGTCATGTGGCTGCGCATTGAAAACCTGATCATCAGTTCTGCGGGTAGTCATATTCGCGCTTCCGTCATCGGCCTTGAGACAACTCCATCACCGATGGTTTGGGTCTTGGTCTCAGGGACCGTGCCATGATCTCTCCAGCGCGCCATGAAATTCGGTTTTGGGGTCCAGGTCCCAGCCTGGCATACAGCGTTGCGATCTTGGCCGTGGGCTTGACCACTCTGGGCGCGACCAACTGGGGCCTGATCTCGACCGATCACCCAGCACTTATGCTCTACCTACCCACATTGCTGATCGTCGCGGCATTGGGGGGGCCAGGACCCGTCCTGTTGGCCATAGCCGCGACATTTGCTGGACTCTTCTTGGCGGGGCATTCCCAGGCTTACACGGGCCCAGATTCTCGGATTGAAGTCATTACCTTCCTTGTGCTTGGAGCGCTGATTACTCTGGGGGGTGCGCGACTCCTGGCGCAGTCCAAGCGAACCCGCGACGCCTTGACCCATCTGGAGCAGCGCGAAGCCCATCTCCGTTCCATACTCGCCACTGTGCCCGACGCCATGGTTGTGATCGACGAGCATGGGATCATGCAGTCCTTCAGCGCCGCTGCTGAACGCCAATTTGGCTGGCGTGCAGACGAGGTGACGGGTCGCAATGTCAGCATTCTTATGCCTGAGCCCTACCGCAGCGCCCATGATAGCTATCTGAAGCGCTACACGCACACCGGCGAGCGACGCATCATCGGCATTGGTCGGGTTGTGGTCGGCGAACGCAAGGACGGCTCGACCTTTCCCATGGAGCTATCTGTCGGCGAGGTACAAACTCAATCTCAGCCGCTCTTCACCGGCTTTGTGCGTGATCTGTCCGAGAGCCAAGCTGCTGAGGGGCGACTGCAAGATCTGCAAGCCGAGCTAATCCACGTCTCGCGGCTGACAGCCCTTGGCGAAATGGCATCGGCCCTGGCCCATGAACTTAATCAACCCCTCTCCGCCGTCACCAACTATGTGAACGGGTCGGTTCGCATCCTGGATCAGACCAGCCCCGATCCGGCCAAAATACGCGCCGCCTTGATGGGTGCCTCAGCCCAGGCTGTTCGTGCCGGGGAGATCATTCGTCACCTGCGAGACTTCGTGTCCAAGGGCGAGAGCGTTCGCAAGATCGAACCGCTCGCCAATCTGGTCGAGGAGGCCGGCGCATTGGCCATGATCGGGGCTAGGGAATATGGGGTCCGCATTCGGTTCTTTCTCTCGCCGGACGTGACACACATCCTTGCCGACAAGATTCAAATCCAACAGGTCTTGCTCAACCTGCTTCGCAACGGCGTCGAGGCCATGGAGAGCACTGATGGCCGCGATCTCAACATTGCTTCCTCACCAGCACCGCATGGCATGGTCACCATAAGCGTCACCGATCAAGGTGTCGGCATCGCGCCCGAAATTGGCGAGCGCCTCTTTCAGCCCTTCGTGACCAGCAAGTCTCAGGGCATGGGCGTTGGGCTCTCAATCTCCCGAACCATCATCGAGGCGCATGGTGGACGGATATGGGCCGAACCGACCGCGGGAGGCGGAACAACCATTTCATTCACGCTGAGATCAGCTTCAAGCGCGGATCAAATCGATGATGCCTGACGTCCATATCGTCGATGACGACGAGGCGATCCGCGAGTCTCTGGCATTTCTACTCCAGAGCGTCGGCCATGAAACCGAGGTCTACTGCACCGCTATGTCGTTCCTGGCCAGCGACTGGCGGGCCGCCAAGGGGTGTCTGATTACCGATGTTCGGATGCCCGGCCTCAGCGGCCTTGATCTGACCGTGGCGCTTCGAGCCAAAGGATTTGATCTGCCGATCCTCATGATCACCGGCCACGCCGACATACCGTTGGCCGTCCAGGCGATGAAAGCCGGCGTCAGCGATTTCCTGGAGAAACCCTTCACGGAGGAGCGCCTGCTCTCGGCGATCCGAACTGCCACGCGCTCAATGCCGCTCGCCTCCATTGCCGCGCCTTTTCACACCCTAGTGACAGGACTGTCCCCTCGTGAGGTTGAGGTCCTCCGGGGCGTCATTTCCGGAAAAGCCAACAAGGTGATCGCTGGCGAACTCGGCATTAGCCCGCGTACCGTGGAAGTTTACCGCGCCAATGTCATGTCAAAGACTGGCGCCGCTAGTCTGGCCCAACTGGTGCGCATGGCCATTAGCGCCGACTTCAACTGAGCGGCTTCACGCCCCGTTTGCCCCCAATCGACCGACGACCTCCAGCCAACGGCTCCGCCGCTCCGGCGAGCCATCGACATTGCCGATCACCAGATGATCGATCGGCCGAACACCCGACAGCCAGAGAATGCCCCGTTCCAAGGCAAACAGGCCGTGGCCGCCGAATACCCAGCGAAAGATCGGGGCGGGCATACCCATGGTCACGATAAGGCGCGCCGAGCGACCCGCCAGCAGCTGTTTGGCAGGTTCCCTAGGACCGTTTATCGCAAAACCGTAACGAAAGACCTGCTCCAGAAACCCCTTCAACAAGGCCGGAGCCCCACCCAACCAAAGTGGGAAGACGATCACCAGATGATCGGCCCAGGTTACACTTTCTTGCGCGGCAAGAATGTCGGGGACAGGTTCGATCGTCATGAACTCCGCCTGGGATCGCAGAATCGGGTAGGTTAGAGCACCGATATCAATCCGCCGGACCTGATGTCCTGCCAAGCTGGCCTCCCGCAGGTAAGCCTCCACAAGGGCTGCCGAAAACCGCTCGGGAGACGGGTCGGGATTACCGTTCAGAATTAGGATTTTGCGACTCATAGACCTCGGCCTCTCTCCGCCGTCGGTCAGTATTCTGCGATAATCTCTACCCTCGCCATGACGAGGATCAATTCGCCGCTTGCGCGTTCTCGCTACGGGTGACCCCCTAAACTAGACAATCATCAGCAGGACCGATCAACGTGTTGACGCCAATGCGAACCCTGGGCCTCCCCATTGTCATCGGCTTGATGGCCGCGACCATCGGGGCCGCATGCGCTCAAGCCAGACCCTCGATCACGCGTGGCCACCGACTGGCGGCCCGCCAATGCGCCGCCTGCCACGCCATCGTGCCCGGAACCCTCAGCCCAAACCGCCGTTCCCCGGAATTCCAAGACCTCACCGGCCTCTATGTGAGCGTGTCGCTGATGCGAAAGCTCACGGAAATCGCCGAAACCGGCCACTACGACATGCCCGCCAGACGTCTGCATCAAGACCAGGTCGAGGACTTGGTCGCCTATCTCGACAGCCTGAAACGGCGCAAGACCAAGCATCGGTGAGGATATGAAAAGACTGGCGCACCCGACACGATTCGAACGTGTGACCTTTGCCTTCGGAGGGCAACGCTCTATCCAGCTGAGCTACGGGTGCATTTCGCCTTGGGCGGAAGGGGCTTCTAGCCGAAAGCCGCGCGGAACGAAAGCTTAGAGCGAAGCGGCTTGTGGTGCCGCGCTGGTCAGGGATACGAACACGTCCTCCAAGTCAGGATCTTCGGTGGCGATGTCCTTGATGTGCAGGCCAGCCGCACGCACTGCCGCCAACACTTGCTCGACGCTGGACTGGCCTGTGCGATAGGTCACCTGGAACGCGCCTCCCGCCCTGATCTTGGTATCGAAGCCCTTGAGTTTTGGGGCTTGCGTCATCGGTTCTTCCGGCGTGACCACCACCGCGCGGGTGTCCAGGCGCTTCAAGAGGGTCCCGGTGGGCTCGCAGGCCACGACCTGACCGTGATTGATAATCGCGATCTGGTCGCAGAGCTCTTGCGCCTCCTCCAAATAGTGGGTGGTCAGGACGATGGTCACGCCCTTGGCGTTGAGCTCCAGGACGTAACGCCAGAGCTGCTTGCGCAGCTCCACGTCGACGCCCGCAGTCGGTTCGTCGAGGATCAAAACCGGTGGATTGTGGGTCATGGCCTTGGCCACCATCAGGCGGCGCTTCATACCGCCGGAGAGCTGGCGCACATAGGCATTGGCCTTGTCACCGAGGCCCAACGCATTGAGCAATTCCATGGTCCGCCGCTCTTTGGGCGGCACCCCGTACATGCCGGCCTGAACCTCCAGGGATTCGCGGGGGGTAAAGAACGGGTCGGCAGCGATCTCCTGGGGCACCACACCGATCGCAGCCCTCGCGTCCCGCGGCCGGGCGTCGATATCGCGGTCCCAGATGGTCACGGTGCCTGAGGTCTTTTTGCAAAGCCCCGCCAGGATATTGATGAAGGTTGATTTCCCGGCCCCATTTGGCCCCAACAACCCGAAGATCGAGCCGCGTGGAATTTGCAGATCGATGCCTTTCAAGGCCTGCATTTCCGGCGTGGTCTTGGTGGCCGGATAGGTTTTGATCAGGCCCTTGGCCTCAATGGCAAATTCGGGAAGGGTCATAGTGTCTTTCACGGGCGCAATTGACGGGCAATCCAATGCTCGCATACCTAGGCCGCAGCGGGCGCTTCGCCAAGCGTCTGCGCTTGGAGAGTGTTTCATGGCCCGCAAAGCCGCCACCAAAATTGTCGCCGTCGCATCTGCCGGACCGCAGCCGGAGGTCGTGAGGGTCCATTCCCAGCGCGTTGCCTGTGACGGCGTGGGCGGGGCGCTTGGCCATCCGCGCGTATGGGTCGATCTTGGCGAAGAGGGTACCGCCGACTGCGGCTATTGCGACCGCCGCTTTGTGCTGAGCG
>JANLPK010000080.1:0-4400 GCA_031367205.1 Alphaproteobacteria bacterium | reverse complement strand
CAGTGCGCGTCGACCCTCCTGAACATGCTGCGCCATAATATGGGTTCGCAATGCCCGAATGGCTTCCGCCGCGGCGCTATTGGGTTCAGTGACAATGGCCAGTGCCTTTGAAACTTCAAATTGGCGGCTAGTGGACCCGAGTTCGGCCACCATAGTTTTTGCATCCTGAATCATTGCGCTTCTCGAATTCATGCTCTGGCAAGGGGACGTCTTCGCAGCCATGCTGGGAAGACTCCGCGCGCGGACTTGGAGTTTGGATAATTCGACTTGGCGGGACCGGTGATGACCGCCAGAGTTGGAATTCCGAAGCTGGACTCCAAGTCCTCCAAACTTCTTACCCGACGCCCGAAGAACTCGATCAATAGCGACAGCAGCACGCCTAGTGCCAAGCCAAGGGCAGACGATCCGCCCAAGATGAGCGGCTTATTCGGAAATACGGGGGTTCTCGGCTCAACGGCGTCCCCGAGGGGCGTGATCCCGGTATCAGCAATGGCGGCCTCCTGGCGAAGCTCGGCAACGCGGGTGATGGACTTTGTATACTGATCTCGCCGCAGCTTAACTTCCGCGGACAATTGGTTCAGCCGTTGGATTTTATCACGCTTGGCGATGACGCGAGCCGTCTGCATGTCCACCGCCCTTTGCATAGCACCTGCGCCAGATCCTGCGGCATTCGCCGCCAAGGCCTGGGAGGCCCGCGCCGAGGCGTTGTCCTGTGCCGCGACCTGAGCCAGAGTTGCCCGGCGGGCCCGCAGCTCAATCATTTGTGGGTGGTTTGGTCCAAGATTTTGAGCGGCCTGAGCGATCATCGCGTCTAACTGCGCCAGCTGAATTGAGGCTTGCGAGGTCATTACAGGCATCGGCGCAACCATGGGCGCGCCACCTGACCCCTGCGACGACAATGCCCTCAAGCGTGCCGTGTCCACGTCGGTGTCGTCGGCCTGCATAACGATGCCATTCTCGCGTTCATATTTAGTCTTAGCTTCGTCGGCGGCGTTCAAGAGCCCTTGTTCCTCCTGCGCCTGGCGCGTGAACCAGTCCGCTAATCGCGTCGCCTCACGGCGTCGATTTTCAAGCGAGGTGTCGAGATAGTTGTTGCGCAGGGCATCGGCCATAGCGCGGGCTTCCTGAGCCGTGGTGGCTCGATAAGAAATTTCCAAGATGTTGGTGCCGTTCACCGGCGTGACCTTGGTGTGGTCGATAATTCTCTGTGAGAGCCAGCGTCGGATATCGATCGTTTGGTTTCGTGTCGATTGATACTGCTCAATATAGGCCGGGTTGTTCGCCCAACCCAGCTGATCCACCGCCTTACCGACAATGCCATAGTCTTTGATCAGCTCGATCTCATTGGCCTCATAGGTCCTAGACGACACTGTGGATAATATCTGTCCGGTCACCGGGTCAGGCTTAAGGGTGTTGAGCATAACCCGCGAGCTTGCCTCATAGCTTGGGGGCACCAGCAGGATCGCAATCAGTGCCCCAACCACGGTCGACAGCGCGGTGATGACCGTAAGCCAGCGACGTGCCCAGAGAATTCGCAGGAATTGCAACAAACTCATATCGAAGCTCCGACCTTCAAAACGCCCTAGAACAACCGCTCGCCGACAACGACCACGTCATTTGGTTCCACCTTGGCGTCCGCATCCAATTTCATTTTCTTGCCGCTACGGTTCACACCCATCCGCCGATCGGTACCGGCATCAGTCAAGCCGCCGGCGCGACCAATGGCTTGACGCATTGTCATGCCGGTCTTGATCGGATAGGAGCCGGGATTGCGAACTTGGCCGGAGATGTAAAATATTTCTGCGACCGGGAAGAATATCTTGTCCCCTGGCTTTACCAGAGGATCTTGGCTCACATCACCGGTGGCCAGCTTGTCGATGGAATAGCGATTTTCTGTGCCATCCTCAGAGCGGACAATCAGAAAATCCGCTGCTCGTTCCTGGACTCCACCGACTCTGGCCATGATTTCTGACATCCGGTAGGACCGATTGATCGGCACCAGACCTGGTGCGCCGACAGCCCCGAGAACGGTGACGTAGCGGCTGGAGAAGGTCGCGACCTCAACATTTATGGTCGGGTTGGCATAGAAGCCGCCCGCCTTTAGGGCTGCGGCAATGTCGAGGCCCAATTGCCGGGTGGTCTTGCCCGAGGCAGCAATCTTGCCGATCAGGTTCAGCTGCACGGTTCCATCGGTGTAGACGCGAGCGCGGGTTCGGTCGGGCTGCCCCACGACCTCAATTTCAATCACGTCTTCGGGGCCGACCACATATTCAGCCGCAGACGCCTCGACGGGCTTGGCGACCGCCGTTGCACCAGCGGGTTGGGCCGTTGCCGTCGAGCCGACCATCAGCGCGACAGTCAGATTGAGGGCGCAAAACATTTTTCCGAAGCTAGGCATGATGTCTTCGTCGTTCCCTTAGAATCCGAGAACCGCAGTCAAGCCGACCCGATCGCTCGAATAATCGTATTTCGCAATGTTCGTCCGACGATCTTCTCGGGCTGCATCCACCACAAAGGAAAGCTTGGGACTCTGCCGATAACTCACCGAAACCGTTTCGTATTTAGTCTCCGAATTCGTCAACAATACGCCCGCAAGCTGCAGCACACCCTGGGCGTCGATACGCCTCTTGGCGGCTGAGCCGGCAAGGGTGATCCGGGTGCCCAACTGGTAGCTGGCGCCCAAGCTGGTTTGTTGTTGCAGATTGTAGAGGCGACCGATCTCCAGGGCCGGATCGATGGACCTGGAGTGATGCAGGTCCAGATTCAACTTTGATGTCGGTCGATATCGCAGGTCCGCAGAATAGGTCGTGCCTTTGAAGTTGCCGCCGCCACCGGCCAAATTCGTGATGGACTTCAAGTCTGAACTTGAGGCCGATAACTTGGCATTGAGGCGGGAGCCGACATTGCGCTCATAGGTCACCCCTAGCGCATCCAAGTCGAAGCCGCGTGACGCACCCACCACGATGGTACGATCAGGATATTCGGTGTTGGTATGGCTTCCGAATATCTGAACTGTACCCAGACTCGGTCGCCGATAAATCACGCCCACCGTATAGCTTTTAGTGCGGGAGTCCGAGACGGCCTGAAAGCGGTTGGAATTGTTACCGCGCTCGGCGCTCGCCGAAAAGGTCGCCGCCAAGCCAGATACTCGCCCGCAGGTGGTGTTGAAATCGGCCTTCTGAGTTTCATAGGTATTGCGCGGATCGGCCAGGGTGAGCACCTGCAGATCGGCCTGGGCGCGAGCATAGGCTAGAGACACCGTCGATTGGCAGGGACCAGTGGTCAGGTTGAGCCCGCCGGTCAAATCGGCATGGCCGCGATCAAGTTGCTGGTTGTTCTGGTGGAAGTCATAGCTGACGCCGCCCCGCAAGAAAAGCGCTTGGCGGCTGACGGGCACAAACACATCCACCGACAGTGAGGGTACATAGAGCGTGTCACTGGGTTTGATGCCGATGAGTGCGGCCTGGGCAGCGTTGCTCAGGGCGACATTGCTGTCGTGTTCTGCGCGGGCGCGCAGAGTGAAGTGGACCTTCCGCGCCTGGGTTTCCGCCTGAGCCGCCAGGGGGAGAAAAGCGGCACCAATGATTGCGGCGCGCATCAACCTTTGTCGCGACATAAATGAATTCCCCTCAATCCGAGCCGAGAATATTCTCAAACTAGCTAATCGACAGATAACGTTATCAGCCCGCGGATGCATCACTTTTTGTGCTGGGGCGCTCTCGCCGACCAGAGGATTGTGCTGAACGTTCACCCTGGAGGTTGTGAGATCAAGTGGGAGATTTCCCACTTCACCGGGCGTTGAACCACCGGTCCGCCGGCCCGCCGCACGCGCATTATATATTGCTTGGTGAAATAGTGTCGAAGCAGCCCAAGGGTCAAAGCATCGAACAGGCGGGTGCGCACTGAGTGCAACCCGTTGACCAGGCCGCCGACCACCTCTAGGCCCGCGGCGTTCATCAGCTCGATCGCCGAGGATTCTACGAAGAACCGAATGTGAGTCCGATCAAGAATGCCCGCGTCGGCATAGGCAAAACGCCGTGCAAACACCAGGGGAAGTGAAACCGATAGATGCGAGACATTGGGCAGCGAGACAATTAACACCCCGCCCTCGCTCAGGGCTGCGGTCAAACGTTCTAGCACCGCCTCGGCCGACTTGAGATGCTCCAACACGTCCAGCGCCAAGATGAGATCGTAGCGCTCGCTTAGCACCAAGGGTTGATCCAGATCCGCGATCAGGGCCGTGTCAGCATTGGTAGAAAGCTGGTCCTTGATCGCGGCGTTGCCATCAACACCCGTTGTGCGCGCTTCAGGATACTTGCCCTTCAGCCACCGCAGCGTAGGGCCGGCCCCGCACCCGACCTCCAAGATGTTGGCTGCGGCATCCGGCAACAGCGGCTCGA
>JANLPK010000130.1:0-22646 GCA_031367205.1 Alphaproteobacteria bacterium | reverse complement strand
CCCTGGCCATAGCCGAGATCCTTCATCAGCTTCGTGGGGGCATTGAGGATATGGGCCGGTGGTGCCAGCGAGCCGGTTTCCTTAGCCGCCTTCATAGCCGCACCGAAGGCTTTGTAAACGCTGTTGGATTTCGGCGCGCAGGCCAAATGGATGACAAGCTGCGCCAAGGCGATCTCGCCCTCGGGGCTGCCCAGGAAATCATAGGTGTCCTTGGCGGCATTGGCCAGGACCAGGGACATCGGATCGGCTTCACCAATATCTTCCATCGCCGCCCGGATCAGACGCCGGGCCACGAACAACCGGTCTTCGCCACCGTCCAGCATGCGGGCCAGCCAGTAGAGCGCGGCGTCGGGATCGGAGCCTCGAATCGATTTGTGCAGGGCTGAGATGAGGTTGTAGTGCCCCTCCCGGTCCTTGTCATAGGCGGGACTGCGCTTCTGAAAAACTTGGCCTAGACCTTTGGTATTTAAGGGTTTTGAAGTTCCGATATTGAAGAGCGTCTCAGCCAGAGTGAGAAGATATCGGCCATCGCCGTCAGCTAGGGCGACCAAGGACTCACGCGCTTCCAGCTCAAGGGGCAGCGCCCGGCCCTCGTGGATTTCCGCCTTGGTAATTAAGGTTTCGAGGGCATCGTCGTCCAGGCGTTTGAGCACGAAGACCTGACACCGGGAGAGCAGAGCGCCGTTCAACTCAAACGACGGGTTCTCAGTGGTCGCCCCGACCAGGGTGACGATCCCCTCCTCCACGAAGGGCAAGAAGCCATCCTGTTGGGCGCGGTTAAACCGGTGGATTTCATCGACGAACAGCAGGGTCGACTGGCCCATCTGGCGGCGCATACGAGCCTGTTCGAAGGCCTTCTTGAGATCAGCGACGCCGGAGAACACCGCAGAGAGTTGCTGAAACTCATAGCCCGCCGCCTGGGCCAGTAGGCGCGCGATGGTGGTCTTGCCTGTGCCCGGCGGACCCCAGAGGATCATGGAGGACAGGCGCTTAGCCGCCGCCATGCGACCGATTGGGCCGTGCTCACCGAGCAGATGCTCTTGGCCTACCACCTCGCCAAGACTCTGCGGACGCAGCCGGTCCGCCAAAGGCGACGGCGCATGCGGGGTTATCCCGGCTGCTTCAAAGAGATCGGCCATACCCTCTCATAGCAGGGTTCGGCTTAGGTCCGAAAGTTGCCGGTGATTTCTTGGCCCGCACGGATGATAGTAACTTGCCATTGGCCGTCTGGACCGGCGATGGCGCTGCGTAGATCACTGACACTGGCAATGTCACGACCGTTGACCCGCTTGATGAGGTCGCCGGGGCGTAGACCTGCATTCATCGCAAAGCCGCGACCGATCTTGATTACCATCACGCCCTTGCCCGCGAAGGGGTCGATGCCGAGGTCCTCAGCGACCGCCGGTGAGAGGTTCACGACCGTGGCACCATTGAACGGATTGCGACCGTCTATCAGCTGCTCGTCCCGCGCGGGGGTGGCGGGTGGCGCCTCGGCGCGCAAGGTGAGGGTCAGGGGTTTGCCGTTCCGAAGGATGCCGAGTTTGAGGTTCGAACCCGGTCGAGACGACCCCACGGCATAGCCGACGGCCGCTGCATCGACAGCGGGTTGCCCCTCGACAGAGGTGATGATGTCGCCTTGGCGCAGGGCTGCGCGATCCGCCGGGCCGCCAGGCCATACATCGGCCACCAGGGCTCCGCTGGGGGTCGCCAGGCCGAGACTTCGGGCGATTTCGCCGGTGACGGGTTGTGTGTGCGCCCCTAGCCACGGACGGACCAGGGCGCGGCCACCACCCGCAGCCGTCTCGACAATGCGTTTGACCATGGCAGCAGGCACGGCGAAGCCGACTCCCGACGAGCTGCCCGAGCGCGAGAGGATGAAGCTGTTCACACCGATCAAGTCACCATCCATATCGACCAAGGCACCACCGGAATTGCCCGGATTGATGGCTGCGTCGGTCTGGATATAGGCCGTGGCCGCCTCGCCGCTCGGGTCAGCAGTTCGGTTGATCGCTGAGATGATGCCGTTGGTGACCGTCTGGCCGACGCCGAAGGGGTCGCCGATGGCCAGGACCAAATCGCCGACCTGGGCCTCGCCGGAATCATCTATAGCCAAGGTGGGTAAACGTTCGTTGCCGACCTCGATCTTGAGCACGGCCAGGTCGGTGCGCGGATCGGCCAGTAGGACCTTTGCGGGAAACTCTCGGCGGTCAGCCAGGGCAACGGTGATTTCTTGGCCGCCTTCGATGACATGATTATTGGTGATGATGATCCCGTCGCCGCGCACGATGACACCCGAACCGAGAGATCCCTCAATGCGCTCGCGCGGCGCACCGGCACCGAACATTTGCCAGAACGGGTCGATCTGTTGGCGAACCAGACGTTTGGATGAGATATTGACCACGGCTGGAGCTGCCCGCTTCACCACCGGGGCGAAAGAGGCTTTCATGGAAAGGCCGTCGCCGGGCGCGGCCCGTGTTGGCTGGGCCAAGGGCGGCACCTGAGCACTCGACTGCGTGGTCGGGCCAGAACAGGCGGCCAAGAGGACAGCGACGGGGATCAGAGCACGATAGGCAACCATGGGTTCTCCAACAGAACGACGAGGGGTCTATCTCCTCGAAATTTCGGGCGCAATGATGGCTGGTGGGACGTCTTGGGCATATCGCATCATCAGCCCCAGGGAGATCAAGCTGAGGAATGCTCCGAAGTAAACGGTGAGCGACGACCAAGCCGGATCGTGACCCAGGCTGATGGCCCAGGCGAAGACCTGGGTGAAGGCGATGGGACCAAACAGCCCTGAGACACTACCGATCGCGCCGTTGGCCCCCTGGAGACGCCCCTGTTCGTCGGGGTCGACCTTGGCTGTCATCATGGCCTGGAGGGCGGGGCCAACGATACCGGCCAAAGCCATGGGTAGATTGGCGATCCAGAACAACAGACCTGTGGGAGCCAGGGCGACGCCGATGAATCCCAAGACCTGCAGCCCCATGCCGATGATCACGGTGCGACGCTCGCCCAGCCAGGTGGCGGTTCGACCTGCAAGCTGGCTCTGGACCAATATATTGACAGCGGCCAGGGCGCTGCAGAATACCCCCAGGGCCCAAGGCGTCCACCCATAGCGATGGGCGGTGTAGAGCACGAAGATACTGTTGAGCGCATAGCCGGCAAACCACAGCAGCAGCAGGTTAACGGCCAGGACGGCCAAGCCCGGTCGCGACGCCAGCAGACCCAGCGCCCCGACCGGATTGGCATTGATCCACCGCATCGGCGCGCGGAGGGATCTGGGCAGTGACTCCGGTAACACGAAGTAGCCGTAGAGGCCGTTCAGCAGGGCGATGACGGCGGCGGCCCAGAAGGGTGCGCGGGGATCTATGGCCCCAAGGAAACCGCCAAGCGCCGGGCCGAGTATCACGCCGGTCCAGGCCGCAGCATTGAGCCAACCATAACTCTTGGTCCTCTCATCGGGTGGCGTGATGTCGGCCACATAGGCCATGGCTGCGGCTTGAGCTCCGGCGGTGAGTCCGCACAGCGCGCGCCCGATGAATAGCCAGGCGAGATTGGGGGCCAGCGCCATAATCACCATGTCTAGGGACAGCCCGAAGACGGAGATCAGAATGACAGGTCGGCGGCCGAACCGGTCTGACAACATACCGATAATGGGCGCGCCGAAGAACTGAGCGACCGACCAAACAGCGATCAAGACTCCAACCCAGCGCGCGGCGCTGGGTCTGTCGCCCTGCACCAGGCTCTCGACCAACCGGGGCAACACCGGAAAGGCCATGCTGTGGGAGACCACATCCAGGCAGATGGTGACGGCGATAAAGCCGAGGCCCGCACGAGTCGGTGCAGGGCGCGCGGGATCGAGTGTTGCGGGAGCGGACATGGGATATCTCAGGCAGGGGCTGCAAAGGCAGCCTCACTTAGAACGGAGTGATGATCGGATGGGTCGGGCGCGCCGACCGCCGCACTCAGATTGTCATCGCCCTGTCCGCCCTGTTGCCTGCGGCGAACCTAGGCTGCATCGCAATACTGCGCCAGAGCCTATTGCGCTGGGGCTGCTACAGCCTGGGGAAGGTGCCCCACCCGGTAGGCCAGCAGGAAGGCCGCGACCATCAGGGCCCCAGCGAAAATGATTGGCAAACCGGGTGCATGCAGGGAGGCGTCATGATTCACGACCCAGGCGAAGGACAGATTGAAGATGATCGGCCCAATCACCGAGGATATCCCCTGCAGACCTTGATTGGCACCCTGAAGCTGACCCTGTTCGCTCGGCCCGACCCGGCGGGTCATCAGGCCTTGCAGGCCGGGCCCCGTAAAGTTGATCAGGGCGAAGATTGGAGCCACCGCCACATAGGTCCAGCCCGTGGGAGCCAATCCATAGAGCACAAATCCAAGCGCACCGCCCATGGTGCCCAACAACAGCGAACCTCGTTCGCCGATTTTGGCGACGACCGGCCCCACCAGCAGAGTCTGGACCAAGATGCCGAGCAACCCCGTGAACATCAGGGTCAGGCCGATGATGTCACTGCCCCAATGGTAGCGATAGCCGCCGTAGAGCACGAAGATCGACGGCAGAACGGTGTGAGCCAGCTGAAACAGGAAGTTGACCATGGCGAGCGGCAATAGGTCCCCACGCGCCCGCAGGAACGCCAGTGATCCGATGGGGTTAGCCTTGCGCCAATCGAAGGTGGTGATGCGGTTTTCCTTGGCCAGAGATTCCGGCAGCACGAAATAGCCGTAGAGGAAGTTGATCGCCGTCAGGGCGGCTGCCACTAGGAACGGCACCCGTAACGCAAAATCTCCGAGGATATTGGTCATCACTGGACCGGCGAGAAAGCCGCCGATCGCAGGACCGATCAGGAACCCGAAGCCAAAGGCCGAACCCATCATGCCGAAGGTCCTGGCCCGGTCAGCGGGCTTGGTGACGTCGGCGATATAGGCTCCGGCTGTCGAGAAGCTGGCGGCCGTCATACCGTTCAATATCCGGCCCAGATAGAGCCATGCTAAATTGGGGGCTAGGGCCATGAAGATGAAGTCGACGAAGAGCCCAAAGGTGGAGATCAGCAGCACGGGCCGACGCCCGACACGGTCTGACAACAGGCCCAACAGCGGGCCGAAGAATAGCTGCATCACGCCCCAGGTGGCGGCGAAGAGGCCGTTCAACTCGGAAGCCTGGGCCGTGTCTCCTCCCGTGAAGTGCTTGATCAGGTTGGGCAACACCGGGATCATGATGCCAAACGAGATCGAGTTCATCAGCGCCGAGGCAAAGATGAATCGGAAGGCAGCTTGGCGGCCGGTCGGCGCGGCTTGGTCGGTCATGAAAGTCCTCTTGATGTCACCATGAGACAGAGCCTCGTATTGATCAACCGACGACGTCGCGCAGGGAGCTAAGCAGCAATTGCCACCACTCAGCTAAGCGCATTTGTAGCGCCTGATCGGGGAAGCCGTGGCGGGCTGCGCTGTCGGCAGGCACCTGATCAAAGCCCCGATGTTCGACACTGACGCGCGTCTCGTCACCGACCCCTTCAAAACGAACCTCGACTTCGGTTGTCAAGTCCGGCGGGAAGTTGGCCTGCCGCCAAGAGAAGGTCAGACCGTTCGGTGGGCTCCAGGCGAGAATGGTGCCGATCTCAAACACCTTGCCATTGGCCAGTGTTTCGGTGAACCGACCGCCCTCCCCTGGCTCGAAGGCCAAAATTCCTGGCGCACGCGGGGTGGTCTGGAACATGATATTGGGCTTCCACCATTGGCCGATGTTCTCGACAAAGGCGTTAAAGGCCCGCTCGGGTGAAGCTTTCACACGCAGGGCGACATAGACCTTTGATGTCATGGTACTGAGTAGCCGAGCAACACCCCTTCTCCCCCTGCGGGAGAAGGCGCTGGAGGCCCGATCGATGTTCAAAGGTTTGCTTCCTTCTCCACATACGCCTTGAAGGCCAGAAGCTGTTCGGACCAGAGGCGCTCAGCGGCCTCCAACCAGTGGATCAAATGGACCATAGGTTCAGGCCTCAGGGCATAGATGCGGACGCGGGCGTCGAACTCCGGGTGCGACTCCTCCACCAAGCCCGCTGACTTCAAGGCGCGCAGGTGGCGGCTCATGGCGGGGGGCGACACCCTGAGGGCGCGGGCGAGCTCGCCGGCCTGGTGGGGGCGGACGCTGAGCAGATCGACGACCTTCCGTCGATGCGGGTCGGCCAGGGCCGCTAGGGTGACGTCTAAGTTGGCGGTTCCGGCAGGCATCATAGCGGACGGTGAGTGGTACCCGCGCCGTAGGTGATCGCCAACATCCGGGTGGGTTCTGAAATCTTGGCGCGGTGCCACACGCCGGCGGGCACGACGACTGTGGTCCCGGGCGACATGACTTGCTCGGTGACTTCGCCGTCGCGGTCCAAGACCAGAGTTTGAGTGCCCTCGATCATGACCAAAATCTCGTCACCCTCCGGGTGCATCTCCCAGTGGGGCCAATCGGTGTCGGCAGATGAGACGATGATGAGCGTCGAGAGCAGGTCTGTGTTGCTGTCGATGGTTCGCCAAAAGGGCTCACCCCCCGCATGTTGTGCAACGGCACCTTGACCGTTGAGGGTCAAATAGGTGGTTTCAAGATCGAACTTCATCACATCCAACCCGTGATCTTAAGACCCGTCGCCGCCTCAGCGTCTTCGCGACTGACTGCCTTGACCGTCTGAGAAACGGTCCAGATGTGACCCTCTGGATCACGGCATCGATAGGTGCGGTCACCGTAAAATTGGTCTTCCAGTTCAGCGATGATGACTGCGCCTGCGTCACGCGCCCGTTGGCAGTGGGCGTCAATGTCGTCGTCGATCTGAATGTGCACCGTTTGGGTATTGCAGCCATTCACCGAAGTTGGGCTTTGGTGATCGGCGGACCATTCAGACCCCACCATGATCATGCTGCCGCCATAGGTCATTTGGGAATGCGCGACCTCCCCCTCAGGAGTTTCGAGCAGCATGGTGACTTCAAATCCAAAGGCTTTCTCAAGCCACGCCAGGGCGGCGCGGGGATCGCGGTAGAAGAGCGCGGAACTCAGATAAGCCATGACTCTCGTCCTTTTATTTCTAATACTGACAATAGTTCTCCATATTCGTAATTATATGTCAAGCCGGTCGACGCGCCTTTTGCTTTGCAGAAATGGACTGGATGATCAATCGGTTCGGCCTGGAGGCGTCGATAGACGGATCGGCCTTAGCTAGGGCTTGCATCATCAACGCCCCAACATCGGGATCGTCTAAGGTCTCCGGACCGCCGAGCACAATGTGCCGGATGCGGCTGCCCTCGCCCTTGAGCAAGCCGTTCGGATCGTCGAGAGCCGCGCCTTGGGTGAAGAAGAGGCTAACCCAGCGGGGATAAACGGCGATGGAGAAGACCAAGCCCGATTGCTTGGTCGTGGCTCCGTAACCGATGGCGAGCGCATTATAGTTGTCATAGGCGAGACTGATTGCGCCCGGCACCAACTGATCCATCCGCGCCAAGATCGCGCGGGTCTGGGCCGCCACCTCATCGGAGAACTTGGCGATGAAACCTTCCAGCTGGGTTGCTGCTTCGTCTATGAGCTTTTCCCCTTGAAGGTAGCGTAGATAGCCATGGCGTGGCCGTGACCCAGGCCGAACTCTTCCTTCAGCCAGGCGGTGATCTCGCTGGCCTTAGTGCCGGGAGCGAGCAACCCCTTGGCATCTGCCAGCGCCTTGAAGTCGGCGGGCATCTTGCCGGTCTTGGCGTGGATGTTATCGATATAGGCCTGGAATGTCATGGCTGGTCCCCTACGCAAATCCCTGATCGGCCATCCAGACCTCGAACATATCGATCCAGCGATCCGAGGGCAGGCGCTGTTTGATCATGCCAAAACCGTGGGCTCCCTTGCCAAACATATGGAACTCCACCGGTCGGTCGGCCATCGACCAGTCGGCATAGAGTCCTTCGACCATGCGGAACAACATGCGGTCATCCTGGGCAATCAGGGTGAAGAGCGGCGGGGCATCGGCAGGCACGGGGCGGCCGCGCGTTTCCCCTCCATAGATCGGGGCCGCAAAGGCCAGCGGCGCACCAGTTGGCGCGGTGGCGACATCTGCGGTCAAGAAGGCTCCGGCAGAGAAGCCGATCATGCCAACCTTCTGAGGATCGACGCCCCACTCCCCCGCTCGCTCACGCACGATTTCCACCGCACGATTGCCGTCATCGGCGGCGATATCGCGAGCATATGTGATCTTGGCGTTGTTGCGGGTCAGCTCAGCTAGCGTCCGCGGTGCCTTGGCGGTGGGCATCGGTTCGGCAAGTTGGCCATCCATCGCCGCCATCTGAGAGAAGAAGCTGACGTCGTCCACCGGCGTGCCCATGACCCGGTACTTCAACAGAAAGGCGGTATAGCCGTGCTCTGTGAGCCAAGCTGCGGGGTCGAGGCCCTCATGTTGCCAAGCCAGTATCCGCCAGCCGCCACCGGGGCAGATAATAACGCCGGTGCCATTGGCCCTACCCGCCGCTGGTTGAAACACAGTCAGCGTCGGCTCACTGACATTGCGCAGCATGGTGGTGCCTGCGGCTAGGCCCTCGGGCGCAACATAGCTGCTTTAAGGCCCCACGTCGGCAATCTTGCGCAACGGTCCATTGGGCCAAAGCGGAATGACCTGAAGCTCGGATTTATCAAACGCCATGACGGGTCCCTCTCACATCTCAAACCATCCTGACTCAGACCTGGCCCAAACGCAAAAACCCCGGATGTTGCCATCCGGGGCGCGATTCATTTGCGACGAAGCTGACCTTAGTCTTCGGTAAAACCAGCATCCTGCACGGGGCCTGAGTCCTTGCCCTTTTCGGAGGGGTCACGGTCCACGAATTCGATCACGGCCAAGGCGGCGTTGTCGCCGTAGCGGAATCCAGCCTTGAGAACGCGGGTATAGCCGCCCATGCGTTCCTTGTAGCGCGGACCGATGGTGGCGAAGAGCTTGCCGACTTGCTCAACATCGCGAACCTTGCTGATCGCCTGTCGGCGGGCGTGCAGATCGCCGCGCTTGGCCAGCGTCACCAGCTTCTCAACGACTGGACGCAGTTCCTTAGCCTTGGGCAAGGTGGTCACGATTTGCTCGTGCTTGATCAGGCTTGCCGCCATATTGGCGAACATGGCAGTCCGGTGGGCGCTGGTGCGACCGAGTTTGCGGTGCGCGGAACCGTGGCGCATGAGATCGTCTCCTACAGGGCGGGGCGTCTCGCGACGCGCCCCCAGATAAGTACAAAAGAAGGAGCGCGACCGGCGGTCGCGCTCCGGAATTTACATCTGGTCTTCGAACTTCTTGGCCAGATCTTCGATGTTTTCAGGCGGCCAATTGGGCACGTCCATACCGAGATGCAGGTTCATGCCCGCGAGCACTTCCTTGATCTCGTTGAGAGACTTGCGGCCAAAGTTCGGAGTGCGAAGCATCTCGGCTTCGGTCTTTTGAATCAGGTCGCCGATATAGACGATGTTGTCGTTCTTCAGGCAGTTGGCCGAACGGACGGAGAGTTCGAGCTCGTCGACCTTCTTCAGCAGTGCTGGATTGAACGGCAGTTCCGGCTTGGCCTCGCCTTCGACCTTCTTCTTCGGCTCTTCGAAAGTGATGAAGATCTGCAGTTGGTCTTGCAGGATGCGCGCGGCATAGGCCACGGCGTCGACCGGCGAGATCGCGCCGTTGGTTTCGACTTCCATGACCAGCTTATCGTAGTCCAGGCTTTGGCCCTGACGGGTCGGCTCAACGCGGTAGGCGACGCGCTTGACCGGCGAATAAAGGCTGTCCACCGAGATCAGGCCGATTGGCGCATCTTCCGGACGGTTCAACTCAGCCGGGACATAGCCTTTGCCGTTTTGCACGGTGAATTCCATGCGCACGGTCGCGCCATCATCCAGGGTGCAGAGCACATGGTTGGGGTTCAGGATTTCGATGTCGGATCCGACGTCGATTTGGCCAGCGGTGACAGCACCGGGACCAGTCGCCTTCAGCGTCATGCGCTTGGGGCCTTCAGCATGCATGCGCAACGCCAATTGCTTGATATTGAGCACGATATCGACAACGTCTTCGCGAACGCCTTCCAGCGACGAAAATTCATGCACGACGCCGTCAATCTGTACGGCGGTCACTGCCGCGCCTTGCAGCGACGACAGCAGAACACGACGCAGGCTATTGCCCAGGGTCACACCGAAGCCACGCTCGAGCGGCTCAGCTACCAGACGCGCCTTGCGGTTGGCGTCAGCTCCGAGTTCGATCAGCGGCTTTTCGGGACGGGTGAGCTCGTTCCAGTTTCTCTCAATCACGGATAGGGTCCCTCGAACGCAGGTTCGCCGGACGCGATAGACGCGGCCGGCGTTGGTGTATTGGCCGTACTACGGTTGGTTAGACGCGCCGACGCTTGGGCGGACGGCAACCGTTGTGCGGCATCGGGGTAACGTCGCGGATGGTGGTGATGGTCATACCCACCGCCTGCAACGCGCGAAGTGCTGACTCACGTCCGGAACCCGGACCTGAGACGTTCACTTCCAAAGTTTTCACGCCATGCTCAGCTGCCTTCTTGCCGGCATCCTCTGCCGCCATCTGCGCGGCATAGGGTGTCGACTTGCGGGAGCCCTTGAAGCCCATCGTGCCGGCCGAGGACCACGATATCGTGTTGCCCTGAGCGTCGGTGATGGTGATCATGGTGTTGTTGAACGAGGCGTTCACGTGCGCCACGCCCGAAGTGATGTTTTTTCGCTCGCGCCGTTTAACGCGCGCCGGTTCCTTGGCCATCGCTGAACTCTCTTACTTCTTCTTGCCGGCGATCGGCTTGGCCGGACCCTTGCGGGTACGAGCATTGGTGTGGGTGCGCTGGCCGCGGACCGGAAGACCCTTACGGTGACGCAGGCCGCGATAGCAGGCCAGGTCCATCAAACGCTTGATGTTCACCGCCGTCTCACGACGCAGATCCCCCTCAACCGTAAAGTCACGGTCGATGGTTTCACGGATTTGCAGCACCTCGGCATCGGAGAGCTGATTGACGCGGCGCGCCGCCTCAATGCCCACCTTGCTGACAATCTGCGCGGCTTTCGCCTGGCCGATGCCATGGATGTACTGCAGCGCGATCACGACGCGCTTGTTCGTTGGTATGTTTACGCCGGCAATACGGGCCACGTTTGATATTCTCCTGGTCACGCAAAGATGCACGATTGGCGCGCTGGCCCTTAAACCTGACCAGCACGTTGCTCGCGCGTTTCGCGGAAGCGGCCCGTTATAGGGACAGTTGCGTTTCCGTCAATGCCGGAAAGCCCGGAAATTGAAGGTTTTGCGCGCCTTAGGCCGCTATCCGACGGAACTCTCGGCCCTAGGCCGACAGCGCCTTGTCTATTTCGGCGGCAACCACGTCAATTGCCCCCATTCCATCGACTTCCACCAGCTTGTTCTGCGCCTTGTAGTAGGGCAGCAGGGGCGCGGTCTGGTCATTATAGGCCTCAAGGCGAACCTTGAAGCTTTCCGGATTGTCGTCAGCTCGCCCCGATTCGGCGAATCTTCCGGCGACCCGGGCCATAAGTGCCGGATCGTCCACCTTGAGGCGGACCACCAGGTCTATTTTCGAACCCCGACGGTTGAGCATAGCGTCCAGCGCCGCTGCTTGCGCCAAGTTCCGGGGGAAACCATCGAAGATGGCTCCACCCGCGGCTTCAGCTTCCGGCAGGCGTTCCTCGATCAGGGCAATAACGATCTCGTCCGTGACCAACTCGCCGCGCTGCATGACGCCTTCGACACGCTTGCCGAGGTCTGAGCCGGAGGCAATAGCGGCGCGCAACATGTCGCCCGTGGAGAGCTGGACCATCTGGCGACCGTCCACCAGGCGCTTGGCCTGGGTCCCCTTGCCCGCCGCCGGCGGTCCGAACAGCACTAAATTCATCGTCTAAAACCCCTCCCCGTCCAGTCATCTCCGTGACCGGCGAAATCGACCTTAACGCGCGCGCCCCCCGCGGAGCTTAGATTTCTTGATCAGGCCCTCATATTGGTGGGCCAGCAAATGCGATTGGATCTGGGTGACCGTATCCATAGTCACGCTGACCACGATCAGGATCGACGTGCCGCCCAGATAGAACGGGGCCTTAAAATAGCTGATCAGAATTTCGGGCACCAAGCAGACGATGGTGATGTATGCCGCGCCGATCACCGTTAGGCGGGTCAGCACGAAATCGAGATACTCCGCCGTACGCTTGCCGGGCCGGATGCCGGGTAGGAAGCCGCCGTATTTGCGCAGGTTCTCAGCGGTGTCTTCCGGGTTGAACACGACGGAAGTGTAGAAGAAACAAAAGAAGATAATCAGCCCCGCATAGAGCAGCATGAACAGCGGCTGGCCGTGTTGCAGCTGACCCACGGCGGGTGGCAACCACTGCATATACTCCGGCAGGTTCGCATTGGCCAAGAAGCTCATGGCGGTGGCCGGCAACAGCAGCAGGGATGAGGCGAAGATCGGCGGGATTACGCCCGACGTATTGACCTTCAGGGGCATAAAGGAGGTGTCACCGCCAAACATGCGGTTGCCTTGCTGACGCTTAGGATACTGCACCAGGAGACGACGTTGGGCGCGCTCCATGAACACGATCGCCATGATGGCCAGGACCGCCACCGCCAAGATCATAATGCCGCCAAAGCTGGACATCTGGCCGGTGCGCATCACCGAGAATAGCTGGAAAACGCCCTTGGGCAGGTTGGCCACGATGCCGGCGAAGATCAGCAAGGACACCCCGTTACCAACCCCGCGCGCCGTAATCTGCTCGCCAACCCACATCAGGAACATCGTGCCGCCGGTTAGGGTCACCACAGTGGAGGCCAGGAAGAATACACCGGGATTACTCACCAGTCCGGGGCTGGATTGCAGGCCTGTAGCGATCGCAAGAGACTGAATCAGGGCCAAAACGACGGTGAGATATCGGGTATATTGGTTCAGCGTCTTGCGACCAGCTTCCCCGCCTTCTTTTCGCAACTTCTCCCACGGCGGATAGACCGTTCCCATCAACTGAACGATGATCGAGGCTGATATGTAGGGGCTGACATTCAGCGAGAAGATCGCCATCCGCTGGACGGCACCGCCCGAGAACATGTTGAACATGCCCAAAATGCCCTTGGACTGTGTCTCAAACGCTGCGGCGAAGGCCACCGTGTCGATGCCGGGGATCGGGATATAGGTGCCCAACCGGTAGACCACGAGGGCCATCAGGGTGAACAGGATGCGCTTGTGAAGCTCCGTCGCCTTTTGGAAGGCGCCGACGTTCATATTGGCGGCGAGTTGCTCGGCGGCCGAAGCCATAGGGAACCCTTTGCGTTAAGTCCGGTCGTAGATAGGGGCTGGCGCGCGTCGTGTCACCCGGTAGCGCCATCCACTCTCCCCACGAAGGGGAGAGAGTGCTTTAGGCCTTGACCTTCTTTTGCAACTTGCCCTTCGGCTCGCCGCTATCGACGGGCGCTGTGGTGGTGATCGAGCCACCCGCCTTTTCGACAGCGGCCTTGGCCGTGGCAGACGCGCTGTAAACGGTGATGGTGAGCTTGGTCTTCAATTCACCCTTGGCCAGCAAACGCACGCCGTCCAGTTCGCGGCGAACCACGCCGGCGGCGATCAGCACCGCGGCATCGATAGGCTTCTTAGCGTCGAGCTTACCGGCGGCGATGGCCTGTTCCAGGCGCCACAGGTTCACTTCAGCGAACTTCAGGGCGTTGGGATTGTTGAAACCGCGCTTAGGCATACGCATGTGGAGCGGCATCTGACCGCCCTCGAAGCCCGCGATGGCCACACCGGAGCGGGCCTTCTGGCCCTTCACACCGCGACCGGCGGTCTTGCCCTTGCCCGAGCCGGGGCCACGACCCACCCGCATGCGGTTCTTGGTGGAGCCCTCACGGGGTGCGAGTTCGTTGAGTTTGGTCATGTGACGCCTCTCCTTGGAGATCAATCGCCGGGCAGTGCCCGACTCGGCTGATTTTGGCCTCCCTCCCCCTTGTGGGGAGGGTGGATGGCGCGACGCGCCAGACGGGTGGGGTTGTTTCGAGACTTCCCCACCCTCGGTCGGCAAGCCGACCTGCCCTCCCCATAAAGGGGAGGGAAAATTAGGACTCTAGTACTTCGACCATGTGTTGGACCTTGGCGATCATACCACGGACCGAGGGTGTATCTTCCAGGGTCGAAACCCGACCGATCTTGTTCAGGCCGAGGCCCGACAAGGTGGCGCGCTGATCCTTGGTGCGGCGAATTGGGCTGCCTGTTTGACGTACGATGACCTTAGCCATGACTATTCTCCGTCGCCGACGGCGGCGGCATCGGCCTTACGACCGAGAATGTCACCGACCTTCTTGCCGCGCTTATTGGCGACCTGGCGGGGTGAAGACTGTGCCTTCAGCGCCTGGAACGTCGCGCGCACCATGTTGTAGGGATTAGACGAACCGACCGACTTGCCGACCACGTCCTGCACGCCGAGCGTTTCGAGAACCGCACGCATTGGACCGCCGGCGATGACGCCCGTACCGGCCGGAGCCGCGCGAACCATGACCTTGCCGGCACCCCAACGGCCGTTGCCGTCATGATGCAAGGTGCGGCTCTCACGAAGCGGCACGCGGATCATCGACTTCTTGGCTTCTTCCGTCGCCTTGCGGATGGCTTCAGGCACTTCACGCGCTTTGCCGTGACCAAAGCCGACGCGGCCCTTTTGGTCACCAACGATCATCAGCGCGGCGAAGGAGAACCGGCGGCCCCCCTTAACGGTCGCTGCGACGCGGTTGATGTGCACCAACTTCTCGACGATGTCGGAATCGGCACGTTCTTCAGCAGCTGGGCCGCCACGGTCGCGACCGCGACGTTGATTGCCTTCACCGCCGCCGCCTTGTGAATTTCCACGAGCCATCTGCGTACCTCTAGAAGTTCAAGCCGGCTTCGCGCGCGGCGTCGGCCAGGGCCTTGACCCGTCCGTGATAAATGTAGCCGCCACGATCAAACACGACGTCCTTGACGCCCTTTTCGACAGCGCGTTGAGCGACCAGAGCGCCGACACGAGCAGCGGCATCCTTGTCCGAACCTTTGGCCGCCTTTTCGCCTTCCAGCGACGAGGCTTGAGCCAAAGTGACGCCGTTGGCATCATCAATGACCTGCGCATAGATGTTCTTGGCCGAGCGGAAGACCGACAGACGCGGACGCCCATTGGACAAGGCTTTGAGCCGGATGCGATTGCGCTCTGCGCGGCGCTTGGCGGAGTCTCGAGGAGAAAGAGCCATGGCCTATTTCTTCTTGCCTTCTTTGCGACGAACTTGCTCGCCGGCATAGCGAACGCCCTTGCCCTTATAGGGCTCCGGCGGACGGATGCGGCGGATCTGAGAGGCGATCTCCCCCACGACCTGCTTGTCGATACCGCTGATTTTGATTTCAGTCTGCTTTGGAACTACGAAGGTGATACCCGCCGGCGGCGGAACATCTACATCGTGGCTGAAGCCGAGCTGTAACGACAGCGCCTGACCCTTCATGGCGGCACGATAGCCAACGCCAACCAGCTCCAAGGTCTCTTCATAGCCCTGGGTCACGCCCTGAACCATATTCGCGACCAGGGTGCGTGACAGACCCCACATGGCTTGCGCCCGCTGGCTTTCCACACGCTTGGAAAGGGTCAATTCTCCCCCCTCCTGCTTGACGACGATCTCTTCGGCAACCGTCCACGAGAGTTGACCCTTGGGGCCCTTCACCGCGACGGTCTGGCCATCGATGGTCACTGTGACGCCCGCAGGCACCGGGACCGCTTTTTTTCCGATACGAGACATCTTAGTAGACCCGCAACAGCACTTCGCCGCCCACATTGGCGTCACGTGCCGCTGCATCCGACATGACGCCCTTCGGCGTCGACAAGATCGAGATGCCGAGGCCGTTCTTCACGGGCTTCAGATCACTGATCGATGAATAGACACGACGGCCGGGCTTGGAGACGCGGCTGATCTCGACGATGACGGGCTGGCCGTCAAAGTACTTCAGCTCAATCTCAAACTCCGGGAATGCGCCGGGTTGCTGAACCATGTGATAGCCACGGATGTAGCCTTCATCGGACAGCACATCGAGAACGCGCGCGCGCATCTTCGAAGCCGGGCACATAACCTTCGCACGGCCGCGCATTGCGGCGTTCTTGATGCGGGCGATCATATCGCCAACGGGGTCGTTCACCATTGGACCCTCCTCACCAGCTCGACTTGACGAGACCGGGGATCAACCCCGCCGAACCCAGGTCGCGCAGGGCGATCCGGCTCATTCTCAGTTTGCGATAATAGGCGCGTGGACGTCCCGAGATCTCGCAGCGATTGCGGATGCGCACCTTCGAAGAGTTACGCGGGAGCTCCGCCAACTTCAGGCGCGCTTCAAAGCGCTCCTCCAGCGGCAGGCTCTCATTATTGGCAATCGCCTTCAGCGTCTCGCGCTTTCCTGCGTATTGTTTGACGAGCTGTTTGACCATCTCGTTACGATTGACGGCGCTTTTCTTGGCCATTTGTTCTTTCCTTCCCGCCGCTTACGCTTGAGCGGTGACGAACGGGAACTGGAATTCCTTCAGAAGCGCGCGCGCTTCGTCATCGGTCTTCGCAGTCGTGGTGACGATAATGTCCATGCCCCACATCTGATCGATCTGGTCATAGTTGATCTCGGGGAACACGATGTGCTCCTTCAGACCCATGGCATAGTTGCCACGACCATCGAATGACGTCGGCTTGAGGCCTCGGAAGTCCTTCACCCGCGGCAAGGCGATAGTGATCAGACGGTCCAGGAACTCATACATGCGATCCTTGCGCAGGGTGACCTTGGCACCAATCACCATACCTTCGCGCAGCTTGAAGCCGGCGATGGAATTGCGCGCCTTGGTCGGCACCGGCTTTTGACCGGCAATCGCTGCCAGATCGGCAATGGCGGCATTGACTTTTTTGGAGTCATTGACCGCTTCACCGATGCCCATGTTCAGGACAATCTTGTCCAGCTTGGGGATCTGCATTTCGTTGGTATAGCCAAACTGCTCCTTCATCACCGCGCGGATGCGCTGGTGATACTCGGACTTCAGTCGCGGCTCATAAGCTTGCTCAGCCATTGATCACCTCGCCGGTCGTCTTAGCGACACGAACCTTCTTGTCGCCTTCGATCCGGAAGCCGACGCGGGTCGGCTTGCCCTTGGAATCGACGATCGCCACGTTGGAGACGTGAAGCGCCGCTTCCTTATGTTTGATACCGCCTTGGGGATCGCCCTGGCTGGGGCGGGTATGACGCTGAACCATGTTCAGGCCTTCCACCACAACGCGTTCGTCCTTCGGCAAGACCTGCAGGACATTGCCTTGACGGCCTTTGTCCTTACCGGCCAGGACCATGACGCGGTCCCCTTTTTTGATCTTCGCGGCCATTACAGCACCTCAGGCGCGAGGGAGATGATCTTCATGTGGTTCTTGGCGCGCAGTTCACGGGGAACCGGGCCGAAGATCCGCGTGCCGATCGGCTCGCTCTGCTTGTTGACGATGACGGCGGCGTTCTTGTCGAAACGGATCACCGAGCCGTCCTTACGCTTGATCGCCGACGAGGTCCGCACGACGATAGCCTGCAGCACATCGCCCTTCTTCACGCGACCGCGCGGAATGGCTTCCTTCACCGAGACGACGATCTTGTCGCCGACGCCGGCATAACGACGACCTGCCCCGCCCAGCACCTTGATGCACATGACACGGCGCGCGCCGGAATTATCTGCGACTTCAAGATTGGTCTGCATCTGGATCATAGATCAGGCCTCCCTTAAGACGCTTGTGGGGCACCGCCCGCAGGCAGCACCTCCCAGGTTTTGGTCTTCGACTTAGGCGCACATTCGATGATGCGCGCGCGGTCGCCGGCCTTCAGGGTATTGGTCTCGTCGTGGGCGTGATACTTCTTGGACCGACGGACGGTCTTTTTCAGCACCGGATGCAGGAAGGTACGCTCGACCTTCACAACCACTGTCTTGTCGCCCTTGTCGGAAACGACGAGGCCTTCGAGAATTCGTTTCGGCATTTCGTCGGCTCCTTAAACCGCTATCTGCTTAGAGCGCAGGACGGTCTTAATCCGGGCAATGTCCTTGCGGACCTCACTCGAACGATGGGTCTTCTCGACCTGGCCGGTTGCAGCTTGAAAGCGCAGATTGAACTGCTCTTTCTTCAAGCTCAGCAGGTTTTCGCCAAGTTGGTCGGGCGTCATGCCCCTTACGTCTTCAATCTTCATCACGCGTGCTCCGCAACGGCGTCGATGCGGGTGACGATGCGGGTCTTCACCGGAAGCTTCGCCGCGCCGAGACGCAGAGCTTCGCGGGCCACATCGTCGGGCACGCCGTCGATTTCGAACATGATCCGACCGGGATGAACCCGAGCCGCCCAATATTCCACTGCGCCCTTACCCTTACCCATCCGAACTTCGGCAGGCTTGTCGGTAACCGGCACGTCCGGGAAGATCCGGATCCAGACCCGGCCCTGACGCTTCATTTGGCGGGTGATCGCGCGGCGGGCCGCCTCGATCTGACGTGCCGTGACTCGCTCAGGCTCCACCGACTTCAGGCCGTAGGAGCCGAAGTTCAGCGAGAAGCCGCCCTTGGCGACCCCGTGGATCTTGCCCTTGAACTGCTTGCGGTATTTGGTTTTCTTCGGCGAAAGCATGACTAGCTCTTAAGCTCCCGCTTGGTCGCGACGGTCGCGGCGCGGGCCACGATCAGGACGATCATTGGAACGTCCACCGCCTTCGCCGGCCGGGCCGGACTCGGTGGCAAGACGCTTATCAAGCGCCATGGGATCGTGTTCCAGGACTTCGCCTTTGAAGACCCAAACCTTCACGCCGATGATGCCGTAGGTGGTCTTGGCCTCAGTGAAGCCATAGTCGATGTCGGCGCGCAGGGTGTGACGCGGAACGCGGCCTTCGTGATAGGACTCAGCGCGAGCGATTTCGGCCCCACCCAGACGACCCGATACCTCGATACGCATGCCCTTGGCACCCAGACGCATGCCGCTTTGTAGCGACCGCTTCATGGCGCGACGGAACGCGATCCGGCGCTCGAGTTGCTGGGCAATATTCTCTGCAACCAGCTGGGCGTCGGCTTCCGGCTTGCGAATTTCGACGATGTTCAGGTGAACTTCGCCGGCCGCGATGTCGGTGACTTCCTTGCGGATCTTCTCAATATCCGCACCCTTTTTGCCGATGATCACACCAGGGCGTGCGGCATAGATGGTAATCCGGACCTTCTTGTGAGGACGCTCAATGATGATCCGCGAGACGCCGGCCTGGAACAGACGCTTCTTCAGCATCTTCCGGACCTTGATGTCCTCGTGCAGCATGCGACCATAGTCAGGGCCGTCGGCGAACCAGCGACTGTCCCAGGTCCGATTGATGCCGAGGCGTAGCCCGACTGGATTGACTTTTTGACCCATCAGGCAGCCTCACCCAATTCGCGGACCACGATGGTGATCTCGCTGAACGGCTTTTCGATACGGGAAGCACGTCCACGCGCACGGGCGGAGAAGCGCTTCATGACTAGGTTCTTGCCGACAAAGGCCTCGGACACGATCAAGCTGTCGATATCCAAGTTGTGGTTGTTCTCGGCATTGGAGATCGCCGAATAGAGCGCCTTGCGCACGTCGCGCGCGATGCGTTTGTGGCTAAATTCCAATTCGCTGAGCGCACGCTGGACTTTGAGCCCGCGGATCGACTGGGCCACCAAGTTCAACTTGCGAGGGCTGATGCGGACGGAGGTGACTTTCGCCATGGCCTCCACCGGTTTCAGCCTGCGGTCTTTTGCTTGCTTCGACATGGCTACTTTCTCTTCGCCTTCTTGTCGGCCGCGTGACCCGGGAAGTAACGGGTCGGGGCAAACTCACCGAGCTTCATTCCCACCATGTCTTCGCTGACCAGCACGGGAACGTGCTTCTGACCATTGTGGACGCCAAAGGTGAGGCCGACGAACTGCGGCATGATGGTGGAACGGCGCGACCAAGTCTTGATCACGTCCTTGCGGCCGGAACCTTGGGCGGTCTCGGCCTTCTTGAGCAGGTATCCGTCGACAAACGGACCTTTCCATACGGAACGGGTCATGGCTTAGCGGGCCTTCCGAGCATGGCGCGAGCGGATAATGAACTTATCCGTCGTCTTGTTGGTGCGAGTACGAGCGCCCTTGGTCGGCTTGCCCCACGGGGTCACCGGGTTACGGCCACCAGAGGTGCGGCCTTCGCCGCCGCCGTGCGGGTGATCGACCGGGTTCATGGCGACGCCGCGAACGTGCGGACGACGACCCTTGTGACGCGAGCGACCGGCCTTGCCGAGCACTTCGTTCATGTGATCTTGGTTGGACACCGCGCCGACCGTGGCCATACAGCCATCCGGAACCATACGCAGCTCGCCCGAATTCAGGCGAACCTGCGCATAGCCGGCATCACGGCCGACCAGCTGAGCATAAGCACCGGCGGAGCGGGCAACTTGACCGCCCTTCAGAGGTTTCAGCTCGATATTGTGGATGATGGTGCCGATCGGCATGCCGCGCAGGGGCATGGCGTTACCCGGCTTCACGTCTGCCTTTTCCGAGGCGATGACGTGGTCACCAGCCTTCAGGCGTTGTGGAGCCAAGATATAGGCCAATTCACCATCGTCATACTGAATGAGGGCGATGAAGGCGGTGCGATTGGGATCGTATTCAATCCGTTGAACGGTGCCGACGACGTCGAACTTGCGACGCTTGAAGTCCACCACGCGATAGAGGCGCTTGGCCCCGCCGCCACGGAAGCGAACGGCGATACGGCCACCGCCGCCACGTCCGCCGGACTTGGTCAGCCCCTTAACCAGGGACTTTTCCGGGCGGCCCTTGTGGAGCTCGGACCGGTCGATCAACACCAGGCTACGACGGCCCGGGGATGTCGGATTATATTGCTTCAGAGCCATCGACTTAGAGCCCCGTGGTGATGTCGATCGACTGGCCTTCGGCCAGGGTCACAACAGCTTTTTTGACATCCGAGCGACGGCCCGGACGGCCCTTGAAACGCTTGGTCTTGCCTTTGACCACCAGGGTATTGACCTTGGTGACCGAGACCTTGAACAGGGTTTCAACGGCGGCGGTGATTTCATCCTTGGTCGCGTCCATGGCGACCCGGAACACGACCTTGTTCTGTTCCGACAGAACTGTCGCCTTCTCGGTGATCACCGGCGACAGGATGGTGTCGTAGTGGCGAGCGGAGGGATTGGCCATCAGGCGGCTTCCTTCTCAGCGAAACGTGCATTGATGGCTTCCACCGCATCCTTGGTCAGGACCAAGGTGTGGCGACGCAGCACGTCATAGACGTTCAGACCGGCGTTCGGCAGGACATCCACATTTGGGATATTGCGGGCGGCCAGTTTGAAGTTGCCGTCCACTTCCGGACCCCCGATCACCAGGGCATTGATCAAGCCGATCTTGCCCAGTTGCTCACGAAGCGCTGCGGTCTTGGGGTCCTTGATCGCCAGGGTGTCGAGCACAACCAACGAACCGGTCTTGACCTTCGAAGACAGCGCATGACGCAGAGCCAGGGCGCGAATCTTCTTGGGTAGATCGAAGGCGTGGCTGCGAACCACTGGGCCGTGCGCCTTGGCACCGCCGACGAATTGCGCCGCACGACGTGAGCCGTGACGCGCACCGCCGGTGCCCTTTTGCTTGTACATCTTCTTGCTGGTCCGCGAGACCTCGTTGCGGACCTGGATCTTGTGGGTGCCGGCGCGGCGCTTGGCGAGTTGCCAAGTGATGACGCGCTGGAGGATATCCCCACGGATCTCGTCGATGCCGAAGATGGCGTCGGAGAGCTCAATTGAGCCGCCCTTGCCGCCGTCTAAGTTGATGACGTCGAGTTTCATTAGACTTCGCCCTCGGCTTGCGGGGCTTCAGCCGGCGCTTCATCTGCAACAGCCGGAGCCGCTTCAACGGGAGCCTGGCCAGCCTTGCGGAAGGCACCCGGCATCGGAAGGCCCGCAGGGGCCGCCATCTTGATGGCGTCACGGATCTTGACGAAGGAGCCTTCGGTTCCGGGGACAGCACCCTTAATCAGGATCAGGCCACGGTCAGTATCAACCCGCCAAACGGTGACGTTCAACGTGGTGACGGTTTCCTGACCCAGGTGGCCGGCCATCTTTTTGCCCTTGAAGGTCTTGCCGGGGTCTTGGCGTTGACCGGTCGAGCCGTGGGCCCGGTGGGACACCGACACGCCGTGGGTGGCTCGCATGCCGCCGAAGTTCCAGCGCTTCATGGCACCCTGGAAACCCTTACCGACAGTGGTTCCCGTCACATCGACCTTTTGGCCGACGAGGAAATGGTCGGCGGTCATCTCAGCACCGACATCGATGAGGTTTTCCGGCGAAACCCGAAACTCGCCAAGCTGCTGCTTGGGCTCGACCTCGGCCTTGGCGAAGTGTCCGCGCAAGGCCTTTGTGGTGTTCTTGGCTTTCCGTGCGCCGGCTCCGAGTTGGAGGGCGACATAGCCATCTTTGTCTTGGGTGCGCTGTGCGGTCACCGAACAGCCTTCAAGGGCCAGCACGGTCACAGGCACGTGGACGCCGGCTTCATCAAAGAAGCGGGCCATACCCAGTTTCTTGGCGATCAATCCGGTACGCATCGGTCGATCTCCCTACAGCTT
>JANLPK010000126.1:0-13118 GCA_031367205.1 Alphaproteobacteria bacterium | reverse complement strand
ATCGAAGAGCGCCCCGAACCCGCCGAGCGCGGCGTCGGCCCCCGGGCGACGGGTGGCCTTGGCCAAGGGTTTGATGGCCTCGATCAGGGCGTTGCCCGCGTCGATATCCACGCCGGCTTGTGCGTAGGTCAGCCCGTTTGGCCGCTCAGTCATGGAATCCTCAAGAAAAACGCGCGCGGGGTTGCGGACTCGGGCGTTGGTCGGGCTATAGCTAATAGATGACGCCGATTACAACCACTGCCGAACTTTCGGCGTTCTGCGACAAGATCAAAGGCCAGCCCTTCGTTGCCGTAGACACCGAGTTTATGCGCGAAACCACCTATTGGCCCAAGCTGTGCCTGATCCAGGCCGCGGCTCCCAATGCCGAGGCGGTTATTGACCCGCTGGCCGAGGGGTTGGACCTGGAACCCTTCCTGGCCATCCTGCGCGATGAGAGCATCGAGAAAGTGTTCCATGCTGCGCGTCAGGACGTGGAAATCTTCTTCAATCTGAAGGCCATCCCCAAACCGATGTTCGATTCCCAGGTGGCGGGGATGGCGGCGGGCTTCGGCGAACAGATCGCCTATGACGCCCTGGTGCGCCAGATGCTGAAGATCGAGCTCGATAAGTCCAGCCGGTTCACCGATTGGGCGCGAAGACCTTTAAGCGACAACCAACTGACCTATGCCCTGGCCGATGTGACTCATTTGGCGACCCTCTATCCGATCTTAAAGACCCGGTTGGAGAGCGAGGGACGACTGGCTTGGGTGCATGATGAGATGCAGAACCTCTGCAATCCGGCGCTCTATGACGTTGAACCGGAGAATGCCTGGAAGCGGCTGAAGCCCCGCAAACATGCCGCAAAATACATGACGGTATTCAAGGCTGTGGCGGGATGGCGGGAACGCACGGCCCAGATGCGCGACCAGCCGCGCGGTCGCATCCTAAAGGACGACGCTATCGATGAAGTGGCGACCCAGGCTCCCACGGACGCCGAACAGTTGGATCGGCTGCGCGCCGTTCCCAAGGGGTTCTCAGGCTCGAAGTTTGGGCCCGACCTTTTGGAGGTTATTCGTCAGGCCCTGAAGAGCCCTGACGCTCATGCCGCGACGGTCGAGCGGGTGCGACCGGCGAGTTCGCCTGCGGCTGGGGCCATTGTGGAGTTGCTGAAGGTGTTGCTGAAGGCCAGGGCGGAAGATGCCGGTGTGGCATCGAAACTGATCGCGACGGTCTCAGACCTGGAACTGATCGCCAATGATGACAACGCAGAGACCCAGGCCCTGACCGGCTGGCGATTTGAGGCGTTCGGCGAGGACGCCCTGCGGCTCAAACGCGGGGAGTTGGCCCTGGTCTTGGACGGCACGCGGGTGCGGGTTGTTGAGGTGCGCCGCGCCCCAAAGGCCACACCTGCAGATTAGTCTCACCGCCGCCTTGCCAGACTCTACCCGCACGCCCATCTGAGGGGTGGATGGGGGAGCTGAGTTGCGTCTGATCCTGAACATATTGTGGTTTGTCTTGGGCGGGTGGCTTTCCGGCTCGCTATGGATTTTGTCTGGCGTCCTACTGGCGATCACCGTTGTCGGCCTGCCTTGGGCCATGGCGGCATTTCGTATCGCGAGCTTCAGCTATTGGCCGTTCGGTCGCCAGGTGGTGGATCGCGGATCGTTCCAACATCGAAGCGACCTGGGCACGGGCGGCTTGGGGTTAATCCTGAATATTGTGTGGTTCTTATTGGGGGGTTGGTATCTGGCCCTACATCACGTGGTTTTGGGCGTCGGACTGTGCGTGACGATCATCGGAATCCCGTTCGGCTTTCAACATTTCAAACTTGCCATGATTTCGCTCGCTCCGGTTGGTAAAGCCGTGGTCGAGATCTGAGAGACGAGACATTGATCCTTTTCCACCTGTCCGAATTTGTCAGCCAATACGGGTATCTTGCCGTTTTTGGTTTGATCCTATTCCAGAGCTTGGGTGTGCCCTTGCCGGGTGAGGCTGCGCTGATTGCGGCGGCAGTTTATGCGCAACACACTGATAAACTTAGCATATTTGCGATTGTGGCGGTGGCGACGGTGGCAACGATCCTAGGCAGCACCGTCGGCTACTGGATCGGCATGCGCGGCGGCCACCCGATCTTGGTTCGGCATGGAGATCGCATCGGTCTGACCGCGGCGCGTATTCGACTTGGTGAGTATCTCTTCCGAATGCACGGCGGCAAGATCTTATTGTTCGGGCGGATTATGGCGGTGTTGCGGGTCTATCAGGCGGTCTTGGCCGGGACCTACCGCATGCCGTTTCAGCGGTTCATGGTGTTTAACGTGCTGGGTGCAGTGATTTGGGCGGCCGGTGTTGCCTATCTCGCCTTCGGGTTCGGTGAACTGTTCAGCCGCATGGAGGGAATTGTGGCCTGGGTGGCGTTGGCCATCGGCTTGGGGTTGCTGGGCGGGTCGTTCTATTATCTGCAAAGCCGCGAGGTGGAGCTGCAGGCGCAGGCCGACGCTGACGCGGCCATGGCTGGCGACCAACAGGGTGCCTAGCGAGATCGTGTTTCGTTTACACGGAACCGGATCACGATCTCGCTTTCTTATTGGTCGCGCGTTTTGGCCCTTGAGCCGGATTCCACCTAAAGGGAACGCGCTCTAGATTTCAAATTCCGACGCGAAATCTGCGATGGCGTCAGTGATGAAGCCGCTTCCGTCCAAGGGCGTTGCCGCATCGGTCCGGTACTTGACGAACAGCTGCTCGAACCCACCGGGATAGAAACTGACCAACATTTCAACGGGTTGTCCCGAAGTGTTAGCATAGCCATGGCGGGTGCCGGGCGGCACGCGGACGAAGTCACCCGCGCCCATGCTGGTGATTTGATCGTTCAGGAGAAACTCAAGTCGACCTGAGCGGATCAGGAAGGTCTCTTCGATTTCCCGGTGCCGATGCGGGCCGTAGCTCACGGGGTCAGCGGTCGGTGCGACCGTCCATTCCAGCAGGGAATAGCGCCCACCTGTCTCCTGGCCTGAAACCAGAATGCGGCCGTGATCTTGGCCGTCACGGAACGCCAAGCCATCCGCAATGCCGACATGTGTTGTCTCAGTCATGGCCACGCTTATCGCGCCGCCCTTGCGATTTGGGAAGCGCCGGGCGAGGTTTGTTGGCCCATAGGAGACCCAGCTGTGACCCACATCGTCGAAGAACATGTCGTCAAGACCGCCAGGCACACCAGCTTCTATCTGGCTTGCGGTGCGCCCGATGCGACGCCGATCATATTTGTGCACGGCTGGCCGGAGCTTTCGATCTCGTGGCGTCATCAATTGCCGGTGTTGGCGGGCTTAGGCTTCCGGGCCATTGCGCCGGATATGCGCGGTTATGGGCGGTCCAGCGTCTATGACCGCCACGAGGCCTATTGCCAGGAGGAGATCGTCGCTGACTTGATCGAACTGCTGGATCAACTGGGTGCGGAGAAGGCAATCTGGGTGGGGCATGACTGGGGCGCGCCGACGGTTTGGTCGGTGGCCCAACAGCATCCGGAACGTTGTCACGGCGTTGCAGCCCTGTGTGTTCCCTATATTCCGCAAGGCTTCACGCCGGAGAACATCATCGCGTTGGCCAACCGCGAGGTCTATCCGGAGGCGCAGTTTCCGGCGGCGCAGTGGGACTACATGCTGTTCTACAGGGAGAGCTTCGCCGCGGCAGTGGCAGGGTTCGAAGGTAACGTGCGCAACACGGTGAGGGCACTGTTCCGCGCTGGGGATCCTGCCGGGCGAGGCACGCCGGGCCTGACGGCGATGGTGCGAGCGATCGGCGGCTGGTTTGGCCCCGGCGGGTCTGCCCCTGAGCTGCCGCGCGATGAGAGCGTGATCAGCCAGGAAGACGAGAACCGCTATGTCAGCGCCCTACAGGCCAACGGGTTCTTCGGTCCCGACAGTTGGTACATGAACGGGCCGGCCAACGAGGCCTATGCCGCCCAGGCCAAGGCCACCCTAGCCCTGCCGGTTCTCTTCCTGCACGCGCTCTATGACGGGGTCTGTGAGACGGTAGACTCGCGGTTGGCCGAGCCGATGCGGGCCCATTGCGCCAATCTGACAGAGGCGATTGTGCCCTCAGGCCACTGGATGGCGCAAGAGAAGCCTGACATGGTCAATGCGGCCTTGGCCAAGTGGTTGGTGGCGAAATTGCCCGACCTCTGGCCCCGTTAGAGCCCGACCTCCCAAGGCGCAGCCTCGTGAAGCAAGGGCTTGCCTGCCAGGAACAGTTCAAGATTGGTGACGAACAGATCGTCGCCCCGACCCGCCGTTCCGGCACCCGAGTGAGATGTGTGGGCGGTCACTCTTACTTTGGGGTGCTCCCAGACCCAGTGGTCGGTGGGGAGGGGCTCGGTCTGGAAGACATCGAGCACGGCGTGGGCCGGTTGGTCTTTGTCGAGGCTGAACTTCAGGGCGTCTTCGTCAATCAAGCCGCCACGACCGATGTTGATCAGGATCGAACCGGGCTTCATGGCGCTGAGGAACTTGGCATCGACCATACCGCGGGTTTCGTCGTTGAGTGCGCAGGCCAGAACCACCACGTCGGACTGCGGTAACAGGCCGGGCAGTGCGTCCGTTGCGACCACGGCATCGGCCAGATCATCGGGTTCCACACTTCGTCGCACGACGCTGAGGTGAGCCCCCCAGGGTTTGATCCGCTTGGCAATCTCGCGGCCAATGGCCCCGTAGCCGATGAGGGTCCAGCGCGATTGGCTAACTTCGCGGTAGGGCGTGAATTGCCAGATCTTCTGGTCTTGCTGGTCGCGCTGCAGGTCGATGGGGACGATCAGGCTGATGGCATGAGCCACGACATACTCGGCAATCGCGACACCTTGAGCATTGCTCTTGGTGAGTCGGATCCCCTTGGCCATGATCTGTTTGAAGACCGGTGTGTCGAGTCCGGCATTGAAGGTCTGCATCCAAGAGATCTTGGCGGGGCCAAGGATCACTTTGAACATCGCGCCCAGAAGGCCGGCACCATAAGCGTCCAGCGTGGTCCAGACGATGTCAGGCAAAACCTCGGAGTCGGGAATGTCCTTGCCGTCGCGCTGGAAGGTCTTTGGACCGGCTATGGTCACGATGTCCAAATCCCCAGCGAAGGGGGCAATGCGGCCTTTGATCCGCTCAAGGGCCGCGGCGGAGAGGAGGAGTTGCATCTGAATATCCGTGGCTAGCCGAGGGTCAGTTTGAGTTTGAGCAATTGGGCCAGGGTTGAGGCCCGTTTAGCGGTTTGCTCGCCGAGCAGCATGTCGCCCCAGCCGTCGTCGGTGTCTAGCCGTAGGCGCTCGCTCTGCACGCTGAGATGGGCATGAGGAAGCAGATCGGGGTTTCGGCCGGTGAGGTCGCAGCCGAGCCTGATCGCGGCCCCTAGGGCGCGGGCCCTCTGTCGACGATCGGGCGACAAGACGCGGGCGATGACCTCGGGCTCGGGCGTATTGGGAGCAGAGGCGTGCCGAGCAAACACAGCGCAGGCCAGAAAGGCCCGTTCCGCATGGGTCATCCCAGCAATTGGTGCGCGGAGCACCTGATTGAAGGCCAGATCTGCGCGATGGTCAGGGTGCAGCCGCGCGCCAAGGTCAGCCAGCCTGCAGGCCGCGGAGAGCAGGATGGGATCGCGGATGCCGAATACCGGCTCAAAGTTTCCGAAACTGGGGGCCAGCCAAGCTTCCAGAGCCAGTCCCAGTTGGGTGGAGATGCCGCGCATGGCCGTGAGCGCCTCGCAACCCTCAATGAGCGGATCGCGGTGACGATCATCAGGCGACATTGCCTCCAGCAACAGGCCTTCGCGCAGACCGTAAGCCGAGACGACGATCCGTTGAATATCCAAATGTTCGATCAGTGCCTCTAAGACGACACCGGCATAGGGCAGGGTCTCGAACCGCTTCTTGGAAACCCCTTGGATGCCCTCCAGAGAGCCGCGCGATTGACGCGCGACGAAGCGCGACAGTTCCAGGGCATCGGCACGTGAGATGTCGTATTGGTGAGCGACGTGCAGCGGGTAATTGGTCATGGCCATGTGCAGCAGGCCAAGATTTCGCCAGGCCCCACCGACGGCGTGGAAATCGGTGGTCAGGAACCGGCCCGCCAGGGGTCTGAGGGTCGCGTCGATGGTCCTGCGCACCTTGTCGAGCTCGATGGGGCGCGGGGCTCCCAGGGCGAAGGGGCCGAGCGGTAGGGTGACGCCGTCCGGATCGCCGACCAGATGGACCAGTTCCAGGCTGGAACCGCCAAGATCACCGACAACGCCTTGCGCATCGGGTTGGCCGGCAATGACGCCCAGAGCGGCATAGTGGGCTTCCTCTTCGCCGGTGAGGATCCGAACCTCAAGACCGGTTTGCCGACGCACGGCGTCTAGGAATTCCCCGCCGTCCTGCGCCTCCCGAACCGCAGCCGTGGCCACGACGAAAGTATCGGAGAGGGACCAGCCTTCCAGCACCGCACGAAAGCGACGGAGGGCCGCCAAAGCGGTCTTGATCCCGTGGCTGGAGAGTTTGCCGGTGGCGTGCAGGTCGCGGCCGAGACCGGCCAGCGCCTTCTCATTGAAGACCGTCCAAATGGCTCGGCCTTCCAGCTGATAGATCACCAAACGGACAGAGTTTGAGCCGATATCGATGACGGCGGCCCGGCGTCCGTTTTCCTCGGGCGCAGGGTTTGGGAACGCGCCATCCCGGCGGGGGTTGCTATCCGCGCGTGGCCACATGATCAATCGCGCGCGGCATGTCTTTGACCTTCTGTCCTCGGCCTGAGAGGCTGGGATTGGTCATGAAATACTCGTGCGCGGAAAAGGCACCCGGATGATCCCATGACGGATCACGGGTATAGCGGCCCTGGGCGTCAAGCGTCCAGCTTTGGGCCTCGTCTTTCAGGTTCGCGACCATGATTTGTTGCAAGACCTGTTGGTGGACCGTGGGATTTTCCACCGGGGTCAGGGCCTCGACCCGGCGGTCCAGGTTGCGGGGCATCCAATCGGCGGACGAAATGAACACCCGCGACTCGGCTGAGGGCATGACGGCACCGTTGGCGAAGGCCACGACCCGGGCGTGTTCCAGAAACCGACCGACGATTGATTTGACGCGTATCTTTTCGGAGAGACCGGGCACGCCGGGTCGTAGGCAACAAATGCCTCGGATTACCAGCTCGATCTCAACTCCGGCCTGGCTGGCACTGTAGAGCGCGTCGATGATCTCGGGGTCCACCAGGGCGTTCAACTTGGCCCAGATGCCGGCAGGCTTTCCAGCGCGGGCATTGTCGGCCTCGCGGGCGATCAGGGTGACCAGATCGGTTTTCATCGTCTCGGGCGAATAGGACAACTTCTCAAGACGATCTGGGCGGGCATAACCGGTTATATAGTTGAAAAGACGCGCGGAATCTCGCCCAAGAGCAGGGTCGCAGGTGAACAGCGACAGGTCCGTGTAGATGCGCGCTGTGAACGGGTGATAGTTGCCTGTGCCGAAGTGGCAATAGGTGCGCAGGGTTTCACCCTCCTTGCGCACCACAATCGAGAGCTTGGCGTGGGTCTTATACTCCACGAAGCCGAACACCACGTGGACACCCGCGCGCTCCAGATCGCGCGCCCACTTCAGATTGGCCTCTTCGTCGAACCTAGCCTTGATCTCGACCAGGGCGGTGACGTTCTTGCCGTTCTCGGCCGCCTCGATCAGAGCCGCGACGATCGGGCTGTCCTTGGAGGTGCGGTAGAGCGTCTGTTTGATGGCCAAGACATTGGGATCGCGGGCGGCCTGACGCAGGAACTGAACCACCACATCGAAGCTTTCGAAGGGATGGTGGACCAAAATGTCCTTTTCCCGGATGGCGGCAAAGCAATCACCGGCATGATCGCGGATGCGTTCAGGGAAGCGGGCTTCGAAAGCCTTGAACTTCAGTTCCGCACGATCCGGCGGAATGAGCTGCGACAGTTCGTCTAGGCCTAGCAGGCCGTCGATCAGGATGATGTCTTCGCTGTGGGCATGCAGGTTTTGGGAGATGAAGTCCTGCAGCTCGCGCGGCATCACAGCTTCGACCTCGACGCGGACGACGGAGCCTAGCCGACGTTGTTTCAGTCGCTCTTCGAACTCACGGACGAGGTCCTCGGCCTCTTCTTCGATCTCCACGTCGGAGTCGCGGATCAGGCGGAACACGCCCCGGCCCTCGACGTCGCAGCCGGGGAACAGATGGTCGAGAAACAGCCCCACCATACCCTCCAGGGCGATGAACCGACGGTCAGACTTGCGCCGACGTAACCCTGCCGGAATTTCCCAGAACCGTGCCACCTGAGCTGGGATCGGCACCAGGGCATAGAGCAGGCGGCCATCGCTGCGGTGGCGCAGCTTGAGCACCAGGGAGAAGGCGAGGTTGGGAATGAAGGGGAAGGGGTGGGCCGGATCGATGGCCATCGGGGTTAGGACCGGGAAAACCCGTGAAAGAAATATCTCTTCTAGGGCTTCACGCTCAATTGGGTTTACCTGATCGGCGGTGATTAGGTGGATTCCAGCCTCGGAGAGTTCATCGGCCAGCTCGCGCCAGCGAGTCTGTTGGTGGCCCATCAGCTCAGCGGCGTCGGCATTGACCCGCTCCAGCTGCTCGGCTGGGGTCAGGCCGTCTTGGCTAACAGCGCGGACACTCTCGCGGACCTGAGCTTTCAGGCCGGCCACGCGCACCATGTAGAATTCATCGAGGTTGTTGGCCGAGATCGACAGGAACCTCAGGCGTTCCAACAGCGGGTGGCGGGAATTCTTGCTCTCGCCGAGCACGCGCTCATTGAAGGCCAACCATGAGATTTCCCGGTTGAAGAAACGTGCAGGAGAACGCGCCAAGTCACAGTCCAGGCGCAGCGGGAACTGCGCGACCTTGGCGGTCTGTGGGTCATTGGCGATGACGATCGACATCTCAACTCGGCTCCCTGGGATGGTACATCCTGGTCAGAGGAATATGCCAAACCTATGACAAACCTCAGTCTGGGGCAAAAAGGTCAAGATTTTCCGTCTGCTCCTCGAGTATCTGGCGGGCCAGCAGGCGAGAAACGGGGCGGCGTTGCTGATCGGCCACCTCATCCAGCTGCTCGACCATTTGGCGGGCGGCGTCGGCGGACCGCTCCATGCGGGTCAGCAAATAGGCAATGAGGTCGTCCGGGGGTAGAATGCCGTGCTCTTTGAAGAGCTTGCGCAGCAATCCGCTCAAAACCCCGTCGTCGGGCGGCTCGATCTTGACCACCTGCATGGCGTTTAGTCGAGACCGCAGATCGGGCAGGTCGGTGAGCCAAGTGATGGGCGGCGTGCGGGCAGTTAGGAGCAGGCCACCGCCCGGTTGGGGTGCCATATTGATGAGGTGAAACAGCGCCTCGGCATCAAAACCCTGATCAATATCTTCGATCAGGACCGGCCTGCCGCGTGCCTGGTCGATCGCCGGTGCCGACCGGTTCAGGGTGACGGCAGCGCAGTCTTGAGCCCACATCCTGGCCATGTGGGTCTTGCCAACCCCGGCGGTGCCGTAGAGCGCCAGAACACCTCCATGCCAGTTTGGCCAAGCATCGATTGTGGCCATTGCCTCGCGGTTCGACGCGCCGACCACAAAATCGTCGCGGGCAAAGGAGGTTTTGCGCCCGAGTTGAAGTCGAAGCTGTTGGGTCATGGACAGGTGAGGCGGGGCAGGTTCACAGGTTTAAGCTACGCGAGCCTGTGCCCTGGGTCGATTGCGCGACCATTCAATGGTTGGGGATGATCTTGGCTTGGCTGTGCGAAACCGGTGATCAGCTTGGGGTTAGGTGGTCCCGCGCCGACATCAACGACCAGCCTTCCTGGCGCAACAGTTCGATAGGTGAGAAGCGGACCTTGTAGTCCATCTTGACTGAGCCGCGCACCCAATAGCCAAGATACACGTAGGGGATTTCCACCAGTCCGGCCTGGATCACGTGGTCCAGGATCATGAACGAGCCTAGGCTACGGCGGGTCTGATCGGGGTCATAGAAGCTGTAGACCAGAGAGAGGCCGTCGCTCATCAGATCCACCAATGTGCAGGCGATCAAATCACCGGGGCCACCGTCCTGGGACGCGGTGCGATATTCAATGATGTGGGTGCGGACGGCGGTGTCCTCCACCATCGCCACATAATCGGGCCAAACCATTTCAGCCATGCCGCCCGAGGCGTGGCGGGCATTAAGATAGCGGCGCAAAAGGTCAAATTGCTCGGTGGTCGCTTCGGCCTCGACCAGATGGCGGCGCAGATCCTCATTGCGGGCCAGCACCTTGCGTTCCGATCTCGAGAACACGTAGTCGGCGGTTGGAATGCGCGCCGAGACGCATGCAGAACACGTCTCACAGGCCGGGCGATAGGCAATATTTTGCGAGCGACGGAAGCCGACCTGGGTCAGGCTGTCATTGACTGTGGCCCCCTCAGAGAGCGGCAGGTGGGCGAAGACCTTGCGTTCGAAGCGGTCGGCCAAATAGGGGCACGGGGAAGGCGCTGTCAGGAAGAACCGGAGCTGTCGTGAGGGGAAATGTTGCGTCACGGACTTGCGGTTGCCTTCAAACCTTGCGGCCTCGGGAACGGGGCCACTGCGGGACTCAGATTAGGCGGTATGCTGCGGGTCAGCGCAAGACCCGCATTTTGAAAGAGGGTTAAAGGCTCCCATTGGGTGGCAAGACGGGGGCCTCACGCAACAGAATGATGGCGATGCGTCGGTTGCCGGGCAAGGTCGGGTCATCGAGGTAGAGCGGCTCGGAATTGGCCTTGCCTGACACCTGATAGACGCGGTCCGGATCAACCCCGGAGGCCTGTAAGATGCGCCTTGAGGCGTCGGCCCGACTCGAGGATAGGCCCCAGTCACTGTCCGCCTTAGCCCCATTTAGACTGGCCGAGGTGTGCCCGGAAATCGTGATCCGATTGGGCAATTGATTGATGATCTTGGCGATGGCCTGCAATAGCAGCTTGGCCCGGGCGTTGGGTTGGGTCAGGCCCTCACCGAACAGCGAACGGCCTTCCTGATCGATCAGCTGGATCCGCAAGCCTTCCGGCGTTTGGTCGACGATGATGTTTTTCGAGAGCTCGGCCAGCTCGGGCATATCTTGCAAGGCTTGGCGCAGGGATTGCGCAGCCGAGGCAAAGGCCGCCTCCTCACGTTTGCGCTTGGCCTCTTCCATGGCGTCATCGGCGGCCTGGGTGGATTTGGCCGATTCCGAAGCTGTGCCATCAGAGGGGTTTTTGGTTGGTGGCGACAGCGCTTCCACGGCGGCCATCGAGCCTGATGACTTGGCTCCGTCTTCCCCGAGCGCCGTGCCGCCTAAGATTCCACCGGAACCTGACGTCGTTTCCGATACACTTGCCGGCGCGAAATAGTCGGCGACGCCGCGCTTTTGCTCTGGGCTGGTGGTGTTGATCAGCCACATAAGCAGGAAGAAGGCCATCATGGCTGTCACGAAGTCAGCATAGGCGACCTTCCAGGCGCCGCCGTGGTGGCCGCCCGAGATTTTCTTGATCTTCTTGATGATGATCGGGCGTTCACTGACCGCCATGGTGCATTCCGGTTAACTATGATTCTACGACACCTTTGGGCTGGGCCCGTTAACATGGCGTTGAGGATATGAGGGAGGTTGTCGATGAAGGTCGGATTTGTCGGTTTGGGCGTTATGGGTTTTCCCATGGCCGGGCATTTGGCCAAGGCGGGGCACGCGGTCAGCGTGTTCAATAGGAGCGCGGAGAAGGCACAGCGTTGGGTGGCGATCCATGGTGGCGACACCGCTGTCACGGTCGCCCAGGCCATGGCGGGCTGTGAACTCGTATTCCTTTGTGTCGGCAACGATCAAGATGTGCGCGGCGTGGTGGCTGATATTTTGCCGACCATAGCGGCTGGCGGGGTCATCATCGACCACACCACCACCTCAGCCAAGGTGGCGCGGGAAATGGCGGTAAATGCTGCCGCTGCGGGACGGGCATTCATCGATGCACCCGTGTCGGGCGGTCAGGCTGGCGCTGAGAGCGGCCAACTCACCGTCATGTGTGGCGGCGATGAGGCGGCCTTCGCCCGCGCCGAGCCGGTCATCATGGCCTTTGCGAAAGCTGTGCGCCGAATGGGTGGACCGGGCGCGGGTCAATTGGCCAAGATGGTCAACCAAATCTGCATCGCAGGCGTGGTGCAGGGTCTGGCCGAGGGGTTGCATTTTGCCAAGCGCGCGGGCCTCGATCCGGCAGAAGTCTACGCAGCGATTTCCAAGGGCGCAGCGCAGTCCTGGCAGATGGACAATCGCTGGGCGACCATGACTGACGGCAAGTTCGACTTCGGCTTTGCGGTAGATTGGATGCGAAAGGACCTAGGTTTGGTGCTGGATGAGGCGGGCAGCAATGGCGCAAGGTTGGAGATGACCGCGATGGTCGATGGCTATTATGCCGAGCTGCAGGCGATGGGCGGGCGGCGCTGGGACACCTCCAGCTTGGTGGCGCGGTTGGAGGCGCAATAGTGGGGTTTCGGTTGGAGACGGAGCGGCTGATTCTGGACGAACTGACCGCCGGGCGCGACGAGCTGTTTATCTTCGAACTCCTGAACGAGCCGGGGTTCCTAGAGAATATCGGCGATCGCGGAGTCACCGACCTCGCCGCCGCCACCGGCTATATCGAGAACGGCCCAGCGGCCAGTTATGCCAAGCACGGGTTTGGCCTCTGGCGGGTGGTGGAGAAGGCCAGTGGGCTGTCGGTGGGCATATGCGGCTTGATCCAACGGGAGGTCTTGGCCGACCCTGATGTGGGCTACGCCATCCTGGCGCGGTTCGCGGGTCGCGGCTTTGCGCAGGAGGCGGCCCAGGCCTGCGTGGATCATGGGCGCAGCAAGCTGGCCATGGGCAAGATCGTGGCCATCACGACGCCGGACAACAAGGCCTCGCAGCGGGTCTTAGAAACGATCGGCCTCAAGTTCGACAGTGTGATCCAACTGCCGGGGCATGACGGAGAGAGTGCCTATTTCGTGTCGGAGGGCTAAGCCCCCAGCAACCGCGCTGCGGTTGGGGCGAAATAGGTGATGACGCCCGCAGCACCGGCCCGCTTAAACGCCCCCAGGCTCTCCATGATCGCGCGCTCCTCGTCGATCCAGCCGTTGGCTCCGGCGGCCTTGATCATCGCGTATTCGCCGCTGACCTGGAA
>JANLPK010000102.1:0-5674 GCA_031367205.1 Alphaproteobacteria bacterium | reverse complement strand
TCCAGGAGATAGCCCAGGGGCTCACCCCCCGATCGGTCGGCAATCTCGGCGGAGTCAAATCGCAGATAGAAGGGCGAGGCCTTACCTGCCGAAGCGCCTGGCGAGCGACCGTCGCTTACCAAGATCTGCTCAATGCGTTGGGCATAGGGCTCAATATCCCCAGCCAAACCCAGAGTCCGCCACTGGCGGAAACTGGCGAACCCCACCGCCGAGGCTCGGCCATCGAAAGTCGGCGCGAGCTGAGCCGAGAACATGATGGGATCGATGAGGATCGGCTCCAGCCCACCCTGTTTCAGCGCCAACGCCAGGGTGGCTCCCGCCATGCCGGCCCCGGCAATGATGACGTCGGCGTCCACTAGTCTTCGCTGGCGTCGGACAGGCCCATCATGTGGAAGCCCGCATCGACGTGGACCACTTCGCCGGTCGTGGAGCGTCCGAGATCGGAGAGCAGCCAGAGCGCCGCCCCGGCAACACCCTCCATAGAGGTATCTTCTTTCAGGGCTGACAGCGCACGGCCCTGAGCCAACATCCCCCGACCACCGGAGATCCCGGCCAGGGATAGGGTTCGCATGGCCCCGGCCGACAGCGCATTGACCCGAATGCCCTTGGGTCCCAGGTCCCGAGCAATATAGCGCGCGGCGGCCTCAAGCGCCGCCTTAGCAACGCCCATGGTGTTGTAGTTGGGAATGGCACGCTCAGAGCCCAGATAGGTGAGAGTCAGCAAAGATCCGCCATTGGGCATCAAGGCTGAAGCCCGACGCGAACAGTCCACGAAACTATAGGCCGAGATATCCATGGCCTGCAGAAAACCCTCACGGGTGGAGTTTTCGACAAACGAGCCCTTGATCTGATCCCGCCCGGCGAAGGCTAAGGCGTGAACGAAGAAATCGATGGTGCCGAAGGCTTTCTCGACCGTTGCGAAGCCCGCCGCCATCGAGACATCGTCCGTCACATCGACGGCCGCCAGAACTTTGACGCCAATGCTCTCTGCCAAAGGTCCGACCCGACGCTCCATGCCCGGCAAGTGGAAGAAAGCGATCTCTGCCCCTTGGGCCGCCAGTTGGGTTGCGATTCCCCAAGCGATAGACTGATGATTGGCGACGCCGGTCACGATGCCGCGCTTGCCCTTCATCAACTCGCCTTTGAGCATCTGATATTCGTCGGCCATAAGGCTCTCCTTGAAGAATTCTAGACCCGGCTCATCACCAGACAGCCGTTGGTCCCGCCGAAACCAAAGCTGTTCGACATCACGGTTTCGACCTGGCGATCTTGACGTTTGCGCAGGATCGGCAAGCCCTCGAAGATGGGGTCGAGAGTCTCAATGTGAGCGCTCTCAGCAAGGAAGCCGTTATTGAGCATGAGCAGCGAATAGATCGCCTCCTGCGCACCGGCCGCGCCAAGGCTGTGGCCGGTCAAGGACTTGGTGGACGAGATCGCCGGCGCATCGGCCCCGAACACCTCACGCACCGCACCCATTTCCTTTTCATCCCCCACCGGCGTCGAGGTGCCGTGCGGATTGAGATAGTCGATCTTGCGATTACCCGCCCCGGCCATGGCCAGTTTCATGCACCGCACAGCGCCCTCGCCGGAGGGAGCGACCATGTCATGGCCGTCAGAATTGGCGGCATAGCCCACGACCTCGGCGTAGATTTTCGCCCCTCGCGCCTTGGCGTGTTCATACTCTTCCAGCACAATGATCCCCGCACCGCCGGCGATGACAAACCCGTCGCGGGCGATGTCATAAGCCCGACTGGCCACGGCAGGCCGGTCGTTGAAGTTGGAGCTCATAGCGCCCATGGCATCGAACAGCACCGAAAGCGTCCAATCGAGCTCCTCTGTGCCGCCGGCAAACACGATGTCCTGCTTGCCCATGGCGATTTGTTCGGCACCCACTCCGATGCAATGAGTCGAGGTCGCGCAGGCCGAGGAGATCGAAAAGTTCAGGCCGCGAATTTTGAACCAGGTCGCCAAGGTTGCTGAGGGTCCCGAACTCATCGCCTTGGGTACGGCAAACGGCCCCACGCGCTTGGGGCCCTTTTCCTTGGTGATCGCGGCGGCCTCGACAATGGCCCGGGTTGAGGCCCCGCCAGATCCGACGATCAGGCCGGTTTGCTCATCGGACACTTGGCCCGGCTCAAGGCCGGAATCGGCAATCGCTTGCTCCATGGCGATGTGGGCAAACCCAGTGCCTTGAGCGAGAAAGCGCGCCGCGCGGCGATCTACCAGGCTCTCCCAATCAATCTGCGGTGCGGCATGGACCTGACTGCGGAACCCGAGCTGTGCATATTCGGGCGCAGCGATAATGCCTGACTTTGTCTCTCGCAAGGACGCCAAGACTTCATTGGCATTGTTGCCGATGGAGGAGACGATCCCGATCCCAGTGACGACGACTCGGCGCATGGTGATTTTCCAAATTCCGACGGATTACGGCCGTTGATAGAGGCCGACACGAAGATCTTGCGCCCAATAGATGGGGACGCCGTCAGCTTCCAAAACCCCATCACCGATCCCCATGACGAGGCGGCGATTGATAACCCGCTTCATATCGACCTTGTAGGTGACTTTTGAGATGTTGGGCGTGACCTCGCCACCGAACTTGACCTCGCTACAGCCGACCGCGCGCCCCCGCCCCAGGCCGCCGATCCAACCTAGATAGAAGCCCACAAGCTGCCACAGGGCGTCCAGGCCCAGGCTGCCGGGCATGACGGGATCGCCGATGAAGTGGCAGTCGAAGAACCAGAGGGACGGATTGATGTCGAATTCCGCCTCAATATATCCCTTGCCGTGGGTCCCGCCGTCTTCGTTGATCATGGTGATCCTGTCGAACAGCAACATGGGTGGAGCGGGGAGTTGGGCATTGCCGGGTCCAAACATTTCGCCGCGCGCGCAGGCCAGCAGCTCTTGTTGGCTATAATGGTTCTTGGCCTTGATGGGGCTGTTCATAGGTTTGGTTCGATCCGCAAGGTTGTGAGGATGAGGGCTAGCAGAGCGAGGCGGCGGGCTCAACGGCTGCTGTCATAACGTCTATGGCTTGATCGGCGGCGCTTTGCACTGCGGTGCCGCGCTAAGGCCCCAGACATCGTTGCCCCAGGCCCAACCGGTCACGCCGCCGGCCCGAACCCGGCACCAGCCTCTTTTGTCGCAGCATGACCCTTTCTTGTCGCAACGGGCCAGATTGGCAACGGCACGCGGTTGGAGATAGGCCGCAACCGAGGCGGTGGGCTTTGGCGCAGTTCGGATCGTCAGCGGCGCGGCTGCCAACCGAATGACGGTTCGATGCCCGTCAACCGTCCGGGCGTGAACCCAAGCGAGATTACCCTCTGGATCGCAGACCCGGCGCCATTCCGAGCTCTCCGCCACCACCTGAACCGGCAGGCCCTTGGCATGGTAGACCCAGAGCAATCGATAGTCGTCGTCAGGCCCGGCACGCGCATTCACCTCGCTGAATTTCAGCGCAACATAACGGGGCACCGGAAATCCCGATGGGGTTACCCGATCTGCTGCTCCACTCACCAACATCACTGCCAATAAGGCAGCAAACTGCAAGAATCGTCGTGCGCCGTGGGTCGACAATGGAACCTCGCCTTGGCCGTCCATGCCGCCTTTGCTAGAGGGTTGAGGACCAACGCGCCAGAGCGCGATCCTCTGGAACGTCTTTTTCGAGTCTAGGCTGCCCATGTCCTCGCGCAAACCGACCGTTATCGTGACCCGCAGGCTTCCCGATTCGGTGGAAACCCGCCTGCGAGAACTGTTCGACACCAAGCTCAATCTCAATGACGAACCGTTGTCGCGGGCCACCCTGATCGCGGCGGTTCAGAACTGCGACGTCCTGGCCCCGACCATCACCGATAGGATCGACGCCGAAATAATTGCCTCTGCGGGGGAGCGTCTAAAGCTGATCGCCAATTTTGGCGCCGGGGTCGATCACATTGACGTGGCTGCGGCCAATGCGCGTGGCATTGCGGTCACCAACACCCCCGGCGTACTCACCGAAGACACCGCCGATCTGACCCTGGCCCTAATGATGGCCGTGTCTCGCCGTATCGTTGAGGGGGCCAATGTCGCCCAGGCGGGCGGGTTCACCGGCTGGGCCCCCACCTGGATGATGGGCCGCAGGATCTCGGGAAAGCGCCTGGGCATTATCGGCATGGGCCGGATCGGCGAGGCGGTCGCGCGGCGCGCCAAGGCGTTCGGCATGCAGATCCACTATCATAACCGCAAACCCGTCTCGGCTCGCATCGCCGAAGATCTGGAGGCCACCTATTGGGAGAGCCTAGATCAGATGTTGGCCCGGATGGATATCATCTCGGTCAATTGCCCCCATACCCCGGCCACCTACCACCTGCTGTCTGCACGTCGGCTGAAACTGATGCCGCCCCATGCGATCCTGGTGAATACGGCACGCGGCGAGATCATCGATGAAGGCGCCCTGGCCGACCAGCTGGCCAAGGGTGGAATCGCCGGTGCGGGCTTAGACGTTTTCGAGTTTGAGCCGACCATCAATCCCAAACTCTTGAAGCTGCCCAATGCCGTGCTGTTACCGCACCTCGGCTCAGCCACGGTCGAGGCTCGCACCGAGATGGGCGAAAAGGTGATCATCAATATCAAGACCTGGATGGACGGCCACAGGCCGCCGGACCGGGTGCTAACCTCGATGCTCTGAGCCGCAAACGGGGCAATCAGAATCGGGTCCGATCCTTACGGTGCGGGTTTGCGCCGACAGGGCGTCATAGATCAGGAGTCGACCGGTCAGGGCATCCCCCGCCCCGGTGATCAGCTTGATCGCCTCCAGCGCCATCATCGACCCAATGACGCCTGCCAGAGCGCCCACCACACCCACGGCTGAGCACGTCTCTGCGTCCGGCGGGATTTCCGGAACTAGGCAGCGATAACAAGGCGCGCCGCCAAATACCCCCACCTGCCCCGTCCACCGGCCAATGGCCCCAGACACCAGGGGCACCTTGCTCGCGACGCAAGCTGCGTTGACGGCAAAGCGGGTCGCGAAATCATCGGTCCCGTCCAGAACGAGGTCGAACCCCGACACAACGCGTTCAGCATTCTCTGGCGTCACCGCCAAGCTCAACCCTTCAACAGCGACGTTGGGATTGATCCCTGCCAGCCGATCAATGGCAGCATCGACCTTTAGTCGGCCGATATCGGCTTCCGAGTAGAGCACTTGCCGCTGCAGGTTCGAACGGTCCACGGTATCGGGATCAGCCAAGACCAAGGTCCCGACACCTGCCGCCGCCAAATAGAGCGCTGCCGGGGCACCGAGTCCGCCCGCCCCCACGATCAACGCCCGCGTGGCCTTGAGCTTCTGTTGCCCGGGCCCGCCCACCTCGCGCAGCACCAAATGGCGGGCGTAGCGCTCAACTTCCTCGTCGGAGAATTCCATCGCACTATCTTGGCTGAGTTTACCCGCAAACGCCCGGCCAAATCACAGAGCCGGAAGGAGTTAATATCGCGCGCGACGCGCTTGCCGGATGGCGTCTTCCAGGTCGCGGGCAAACTCGGCGCGGGCTTTGGGACTGAGGGCCTTGGCCACCGACTCTTGTTTTGCCGAAAGCGCCAAGCGCAGATCGACCGCGCGATCATCTTCCGTCAGGAGGGTGACGCGGGTAAACGCTGTGGGGCTTTCCCAAACCAACCGCGACCACTGCGGGGTTTCTCGGGT
>JANLPK010000075.1:0-16275 GCA_031367205.1 Alphaproteobacteria bacterium | reverse complement strand
ATAGCGATCTTCCGACCGGTCAGGTGGGCGAGATCTATATGCGCAGGCCTGCCGGGGCACCGGCGACCTACAACTATCTGGGCTCGACGCCCAAGGAGATGGCGGACGGCTGGGAAAGCCTCGGCGACTTGGGGTGGTTCGACGGCGACGGCTATCTCTACCTCGCTGACCGTCGCACCGACATGATCCTGGTAGGTGGCTCGAACGTCTATCCCGCCGAGATCGAGGCGGCCCTGGAGGAGCATCCAGCGGTGGAATCCTGCGCCGTGATCGGCTTCCCCGATGACGATCTGGGCAACAAGATTCACGCTATCGTCAAGGCCAAGGGGGCGTGCGATGAGGCCGACCTTCGCGCCCATGTGAAGGAACGCTTGGTCACCTATAAGCAGCCGCGCAGCTATGAGTTTGTCGATGAGCCGGTGCGCGACGATGCCGGCAAGGTGCGGCGCACGGCCTTGCGTGACGCGAGACTGGCGGCGATGAAATTGCCTTAGCAGTTGATGGGCGACCGGCCAGCCGCTAAGCCCGGACCATTCTTTTTGAAGCGATTTTGAGGGGCAGGATGAGTATCAAGGGCAAGGCCTATATTGTGGGGGCCTATGAGCATCCACTCCGAGACGCGCCCCATGTCAGCACGGCCCAGCTGCACGCTCAGTGCGCCAAGGGGGCCCTGGCCGACGCGGGACTAAGCTTTGACGATGTCGACGGCTATTTCTGCGCCGGTGACGCGCCAGGGTTCGGAGCCATGTCGATGGCCGACTATATGGGCCTGAAAAACCTGAGGCACATGGACTCCACTGAGACCGGCGGCTCGTCCTATCTCATCCATGTGGGTCATGCGGCCCAGGCCATTGCGGCGGGCAAGTGCAAGGTGGCGCTGATCACGCTCGCCGGTCGTCCCCGTCAGGGCCAGGGCGGACGGCCTGGCGGCGGCGGCAAGCCTGGCGCGCTGAGCGATGGTCCGCCGGAAGCCGGCTTTGAGAACATCTATGGCGGCTCGACCCACAATACCTACGGCATGTGCGCCATGCGCCACATGCACGACTACGGCACCACCAGCGAGCAACTGGCCTGGATCAAGGTGGCGGCCAGCCATCACGCCCAGTGGAATGAACATGCGTTTCTGAAAAACGTCGTAACCGTCGAAGAGGTGGTAAATTCGCGGCTGATCGCCGATCCGCTGCACCTGCTGGACTGCTGCGTGGTCACCGACGGTGGCGGGGCGCTGATTGTCACCACCCCGGAAATCGCCAAGTCGCTCAACCGGCCCAGGGTCAAGGTGATCGGGGTCGGTGAGGCACCCAAGGGTCCGCGCGGTGGCCATGACCTAGACTTGACCCATTCAGCCGCCGTCTGGTCTGGGCCCATCGCCTTTGCCGAGGCCGGGGTGACGCCTGCCGACATGAAATATGCTTCGATCTATGACAGTTTCACCATCACCGTGCTGATGCAGCTCGAAGACCTAGGCTTCTGCAAGAAGGGCGAGGGCGGCAAGTTCGTGAGCGACGGCAACCTGATCTCGGGCGTCGGCAAGCTGCCCTTCAACACCGACGGCGGCGGGCTCTGTAATAACCACCCCACCAATCGCGGCGGCATCACCAAGGTGATCGAGGCCGTGCGTCAACTCCGCGGCGAGGCGCACCCCAAGGTGCAGGTGCCTAACTGCGACTTGGCCATCGCCCACGGCACGGGTGGATCGCTGGGAACCCGGCACGCTGCCGGCACCGTCATTCTAGAGCGGGAATAGAACCATGAGCGAAACTGAAACCCGCAAAATCCCCGCGCCCGCTGTCAACATAGAGTCCAAGCCGTTTTGGGATGCCGCCACCGAAGGCCGGTTCCTGATCAAGCGCTGCAATGGCTGTGGCAAGGCCCATTGGTACCCGCGCGAGATGTGCCCCTATTGCTCGTCTGACGACACGGCCTGGGAGGAGAGCCCCGGCGAAGGGGTGATCTATACCTATAGCGTGATGTATCGCTCGCCGACCGGTCCCTACGCCATCGGCTATGTGACCCTGGACGAGGGCCCCGCTGTCTTGACCAATTTCGTGGACTGCGATTTCGACAAGCTGGCGATCGGTCAGAGGGTGAAAGTCAAGTTCCAGGCGACTGAGGGTGGGCCTCCGGTGCCGGTGTTCTCGCTGGTTTAGAACGAAAACAAGTTGCTCCCCCGTTGGGGGAGCTGCCCGTCGGCGACGCTGCCGGGCTGAGGGGGTTGAAGGGCGCTGGCTTGTGGGCTGCAACCCCCTCCGTCATTCGCAGCTCGCGAATGACACCTCCCCCAGCGGGGGAGGAATTGGACGCCTCGGCCCTACTTCACTTCCGCCGCCGCCTTGTTGAGATCGGGCGCATTGGGGGAATTGAGCGCCGCGCCGGTTTGCATGCCGGCCTTTAGCGCTGCCGCTGCACCTTCGTGCGACATGATTTTGCTCAGGACGGCCTGACCGGCGCGCTCGAAGGATTCGCGGTGCTCGACAACATATTTGCGGGAGTCACGATAGCCGTCGAGTAGGCCGTGGATTTCGGGGATCACATAGCGGGCCACGAGATCCCAACTCTTTAGGGTGTTTTCTCGGTTTGCCCAGTCGTGGGCAAAGCCCAGCACGGTACCGAACCCGCCCGCAGAAGCCGACAGTTTGCGGATGGCAGCAATAAGGTCGTCGGGCGTGCCGATCACCGAGGCCGCGCCGTCGATAAAGGCGGTCTGATCGACCGCCTCGTCCGGCGATTTGAACTCCGCTGCACCGGGACGCATCAGGGTGCCGACCGTATATTCATTGTGCCAATGCATCAGACCCTTGCCGGCTTGGGCGCGGGCTTCTTCGCGGGTCTCGGCGATATGCCAGCTCATCAGCACCCGCCAGTCCTTGCGATCAATGACCTTGCCCGACTTGGCCGCAGCCTGTTCGGCAAAGCCCCATTGGGTCGGCAGGGCGGCTAAACCCGCATTGGAGTTGGAGCCGATGGAGAGGACCCCCATGCCGTATTTGCCCGCCAGCGTCATGCCCGATGGGCTGATCGAGGAGGCGGTGACCATCGGCATGTCTTCCTGCAGCGGGAAGAGTTGCAGGCGCGCGTCCTGCAGGGTGAACCAGTCGCTCTGGTGGGTGACGCGCTCACCGGCGAACAGGCGCTTGATCACCCCGATGGCCTCATCCTGGCGATCACGCTGAGTCATCGGATCAATGCCAAGGGTATAGGCGTCCGAAGGTAGCGCCCCCGGACCGGTGCCGAAGATTACCCGACCGCCCGTCATGTGATCGAGCTGGACCATGCGCTGGGCGATGTTGAAGGGGTGGTGATAGGGGAGTGAGACCACGCCGGTACCCAGTCGAATGCGCGCGGTGTGCTCGCCCACGGCGGCCAGAAACATCTCCGGCGAGGCGATCATTTCCCAGCCGGTCGAATGGTGCTCGCCGACCCAGAATTCATCATAGCCCAGAGCGTCGAGGTGCGCCGCGAACTTGATGTCGTTGCGCATCTGCAGCATCGGGTGCTCGCCGATCGGGTGGTGCGGAGCGAGAAACGCGCCGAATTTCATGCGGGCCATGGGGTATCTCCGGAAGGGGTCGGGTCAGCAACTTCGCACAGGATAGACGGGTGACCCTAGGTGCGCGCTAGACTTTTTTAACGGCGACGATCACTACCACTTCGAAACTTCCATATGCGGTCGAGAACACTGATGAAGCGCGCACCTCACTTCGCCCCCACCAAGATTGCCGATGTGTTTGGGTTTCTGAAAACCAATAGACCGCCTCTAACGATAGCGGAGATGGACGCCGCGGTCGCTGCTGAAGCTCGCCGTCAAGTCATCGCTGCCAAGATCCGCAAACCCTAGCCCGCCAGTCGCGCGAGCTCAGCGACCAGCGCATCCGCCTCGCGCGGATGGCGCAGGCGGTGGACGCTGAGATGCGCGTTGGCCGGATCTGCGAACACCATTTCATAACGCGCGCGCTGGCCGTGATAGGTGTCCCAGCTCCAGCGGATCGGGTGTTCCTTGTCCAGCCAGCGGGCGAAGGTCTCAACATTGCCGGTGCCGGGCCAGAGTTCATCACCGCTTATCGCGCGGGCGAAGGAACGACGGATAACCCGACTCATGATCAGTGGGCGGGGATAGTCCAGCCAGATGGCGTGGGTGGCGCGGGAACGGATATCGCCTTGCACGGAGCTGTAATTGCCGTCGGTGACCCAGCGATCACCGGCAAGGGCCGCGGCCACCCGGCGTTGGAACTCTGGACGATCCGTTGAATTCAGATCCACCCATCCTCGCTGCCAGTTCACCGCATCCAGCTCCACATGTGGGAGATCGAGCGCGGCAGACAAACGACGCGCCAGGGTCGATTTTCCCGATCCGGAAGACCCGTTCACCGTGATCCGCATTAGTCACGCTTAAGGCCAAGCTCGGCCCACACTTCATCCGTATTGGCTCCCAGCCTAGGGGGATGACGTCTGATATTGCTGGGCGATCCGGTGAACTTCACCGGCGGTTTCATGGCGCGGTAAGGGCCGAGCTCCGGCACGTCGAAGGTCTGGAAGAAGTCGACGGCGGTGAGGTGCGGGTCACTCGGCAGGTCATCGAGGCGGGCGGTCTTGACGATGGGGATGGAAAGCGGCTTGAGCAGATCAAGCCACTCTTGCGTCGACTTGGTCTGGGTGACCTGACCGACCAGTTCGTAGAGGGCGTTGATGTTTTTGCCCCGGGTCGCGTAGTCGGAAAAACGCGGGTCTTGGCCCACCGTTTCGGCCATGTCGGCGGCGGCGAAGAACTGGTCCCACTGTTTGTCGGTATAGGGCAGTAGGCCGATATAACCGTCCTTGGTCTGGTAGGGTTTGCGGTGAGGGTTGGCCACGCGCTGATAGGCCCATTGGCCGGTGGGGGGCTCGAAGCTGTGGTCGTAGAGGTGCTCCACCAGGGTGAAGCTGGTGACGCATTCCAGCATCGGCACCTCGATGAACTGGCCCTGGCCGGTGCGCTCACGGTGGAGCAGGCCCGCAGTGATCGCCTGACACATGAAGAGGCCGGAGACCTTATCAGCCACCAGGGTCGGCAGGATGCGCGGGGTAGGGTTGCCGTCGGTGCGGGGCAACAGGTCCGCCAAGCCTGAGGCCGATTGGATCAGATCGTCATAGGCCGGTTCCCCCTCATAGGGACCATCAGAGCCATAGCCGGCAGCATGGACATAGACGATGTCGGGCCGGATCGCCTTGACGGACTCATAGTCGAGACCCAGGCGCTTTAGGCCGTCATAGCGGATGGAGGTGGCAAAAACTTCGCAGCTCTTGATCAGCGCTTCTAAAAACGGGCGGGCATCAGGGGACTTCATATCCACCAGGACAGATCGCTTATTGCGGTTGATGGCCAGGAAGATGGGGCCGAGATCGCGCGGGGCACCCTTGGGCACATGGCCCGCCCAGCGCATGATGTCGCCGCCGTCGCCGCGACCCGAGCCGGGGTCTTCCAGCTTAATCACGTCGGCACCCTGGTCGCCCAGCATCTGTGTGGCATAGGCCCCGAACACCACGCTGGTTAGGTCTAGAATGCGGATACCAGCCAGAGGACCGGTGGCTTTCTCAGCCAGTTGTCGAGTTTCCGCCACGTCGCCACTCCCCTTCGCGCTTTAGGTCGTTATGATCGCTTCTCACATTCGCGCAAGACGACCGACGGCGCGCATGACGACAAAGGGGACGAGACCGATGGACTTTGCACTGGCCGACGAACATCGGATGCTCAAGGACCTGACGGAGCGGTTCGTCAAGGACGAGCTGATGCCGCTGGAGTCCAACGTCCTGGCGCGGGACGCCTCGGGCCAGGGCATCTTTCTGACCCCAGAGGAGCGCGCCAAGGTTGACGCGGTATCTCAGAAACTGGGGCTCTGGGGCCTGGATGCGCCGGAGGATGTGGGCGGGTTTGATCTACCGAACGTGGCTCTCATCGGCGTCAATGAGGCCATTGGCTCGACGGTGACTCCCTATACCCTGCCGCCGGACTCGCCGAACCTGCGCATGCTGATGGCCACGGTGACCGATCGCCAGCGCGAGGCCTATCTGGCCCCCTATGCGGCGGGCAAGACGATCAGTGCCATCGGGATTTCTGAACCGGGTGCCGGCGCAGACCCTGCAGGGATGACTACGCGGGCCGTCCGCGACGGCGATGACTGGATAATATCGGGCCGAAAAATCTGGACCAGCCGGGCCGCCGAGGCCGATTTCACCATCGTCATGGCGGTGACTGACAAGGAAAAGGGTGCTCGGGGCGGGATGAGCGCCTTCCTGGTGGACAAGGGTTCGCCAGGGTTCAACATCCTGCGAAAGATCCCGATGATCGGCGGGGTCTACACCTATGAGGTGGCGCTCGACGACTGCAGGGTCGAGGGCTGGAAGTTGCTGGGCACTGAGGGTCAAGGGTTTGCGCCCATGCAGGTGCGGCTGAGCACAAGGCGGATGCAGATGGCGGCCTGGTGCATTGGCTTGGCACAGCGGGCTCTAGACATGATGTGCGAATATGCGCCCCAGCGCACGACCTTCGGGCAGCCATTGTCGAACCGTCAGTCGGTGCAATGGTGGGCTGCCGACGCGGCGACCAAAATCCATGCCGCGCGGTTGATGACCTATGACTGCGCCTGGAAGTTGGACCAGGGCCGCGACGTGCGTAACGAGATATCCATGGTCAAGGTGTTCGCCACCGAGATGGCCTGGGAGGTGATCGACCACGCCATGCAGTGTTTCGGGGCCATGGGCATGACCAAAGAACTGCCGCTGCAATTGATGGCGGCCAGCGCGCGCAATATGCGAATCTATGACGGGCCTTCGGAAGTCCACCGGATGGTGGTGGCCCGCAACCTGATGGGAACCAAGAGATGACCACGACGACCCAAGAGATCACCATCACCAAGAGCGGCCACGTCGCCACGATCACCATCGATAGACCCCCGAACAATCACGTCTCGGTCGGCCTGATGCGCGATCTGGCCGATGCGCTGGAAGCCATCGACCGTGATCCAGAGACCCGCGCGGTGGTCTTGGCGACGGCGGGCAAGGCGTTTTGTGCTGGGGCCGACTTGGTCTCCACCGACGGACTGTTGGCCACCGGCATGGGCGGGATCAATGCGCTCTATGATCAAGCTGTTCGGCTCTACGCGATCGAGACGCCGATCATCGCGGCGATCCAAGGGGCAGCGGTCGGCGCGGGCCTGGGCTTGGCGCTCGTGGCAGATTTCCGGGTCGCAGCCCCAGAGGCTCGGTTTACCTCCAACTTCGTCAAGCTCGGTTTCCATCCCGGCTTTGGCCTGACCTACACTCTGACCCGTCTGATCGGCGAGCAGAAGGCCGCGCTGATGCACTTGACCGGCCGCCGCTTGAAGGCTGACGAAGCCCTGGCCTGGGGTTTGGTGGATGATGTCGTGCCGCTGGACCAACTTCTGGGCGCAGCCCAAGCCCTGGCCGCCGAGATCGCCGAGAACGCGCCGCTGGCGGTGGTCGCCACGCGCAAATCCATCCGTGGCGAGATGGCCGCCGGTGTTCGCGAAGCTACCAATCGCGAGAACGTGCAGCAGACCATCCTGCGTGCCACGCAGGACTATGCCGAGGGCGTCAGAGCCGTGCAGGAACGCCGGGTGGGGAACTTCAAGGGGCGTTAAGCCGCAGGAGACTTGTATGTCATTTGAGCCACCGGAAGCCGGGCACCCTCCTCACCACGGGACAGGTCACCGTTGGCTGGACATCGCCCTGGCCGCAAGCGCCATGCTGGTGTCCGTCATTTCTTTGTTCGTCGCAATTTCGCACGGCAAGGTGATGGAGGAGATGGTCGATGCCAATAAGAAAATGGTGGCAGCAAGCTCTTGGCCCTATCTGCAGTTTACCAACACCATCGACATAGATTCCTTGGCCTCCAGCCTGGACAATCGCGGCGTCGGACCGGCCCGGATCAAGACCTTCGAGTGGCTGGTTGACGGCACGCCGATCGCGACCTGGAGAGACCTGATGACGCACTGCTGCGCAGATGCCTTATCAAGTCAGGGGGGCAAGCTCAGCTTCACCAATAGTTCCGTGGCCGGACAGGTTCTCCCCGCCCGTGAGAAGATCAATGTATTCACACTCAAGGATACGCAGGGCCACGAGAAAATGCGATTGAGCCTGATTGCCTCGGTGAGCCGTATGGAACGCAGGGTTTGCTACTGCTCCGTCTTCGGTGAATGCTGGCGACTATCGACAGCCGAGAGCGGGGACCCAAAGCCCGTGCCGTCCTGCCCTGAGATTAAGGTGCCGTTTGTCGGGTATGAGGAGGCCGAGCTGTATGCCGGGGTCAAGCCAATACGGTGAGACCTGCCGCTTCCCGCGCGAGAGCCTCGATTCGCCCCCAATCTCCGGCTCGCACTGCGTCGGTCGGCGCGACCCAGCTGCCGCCGACGCAGATAACGTTCGATTGGCTCAGATAGTCCGGCGCATTGGCGAGGCTGACCCCCCCTGTGGGGCAGAACCGGACTTGCGGGAAGGGGCCGGCGAACGCCTTCAGTGCGCCGACCCCGCCGACGATATTGGCCGGGAACAGCTTGAACACGCCATGACCCCTCGCCAGACCTGCCATCAGCTCTGAGGCCGTGGCGATGCCGGGCAGCATGGGTAGTGGACCCTCAAAGCCATCGCCGGGGATCAGACCAGGGCTCACGCCGAACCTAGCGCCCGCCTTGGCCGCAGCTTGCCTTTCATCGGGGGTAAGGATGGTGCCTGCACCGACCACCGCTCCCTCAACCTCTCCGGCGATGCGGGTGACACACTCCAGCGCAGCAGGTGTCCGAAGCGTGACCTCGAGCGCATAGAGTCCACCGGCCACCAGGGCCCGAGCAAGCGGCACTGCGTCTGCAGCATCCTCAATGATCAGCACCGGGACGACGGGGGCCAGTTCCAGCATCTCTTCAAGGGTCATGCGAAGTTTCGGCCAAGAGCTTGGGCCGCACCGAGCAGGGCGGCGTAGGGATGAACGATTAGGGCGGTGGGGATTTCGGCCATGTAGCTGCTAAGTCGACCCTTCGCCTCGAACCGCCGCCGAAATTCGCCCGACATCAAGGTATCGATCAGCTTGGGCGCAAGGCCGCCGGATATGAACACGCCGCCCCGCGCGCCGGAGGTCAGGGCAATGTCACCCGCCACCGATCCCAGAATGCCGCAGAACCGAGCCACAGTGGCTTGGGCCAAGGGATCGCCCGCCTCCGCCGCCGCCGTGATGGCACGTTGGTTGGGCAGTTCAGCCGCTAGACCCTGAATCTCACCAAGCGAGCGGTAGAGATCGAATAGACCTTGGCCCGAGAGCACCCGTTCCACGGATACCCGATCTCTGGACCGGAGGAGGATCTTCAAGACCTCGATCTCGACATCATCTGATGGTGCGAAGGTAGCGTGACCACCTTCGCAGGCGATCGGGATGTCCCCGCGCGGTGATCTGGCTAGGGTCGCGACGCCAAAACCAGTGCCGGCCCCGACGACCAGCAGGGGTGCCTCACCACAGCCACGTACCGCAGGCCCAATGGTCCGGAGGTTTTCCGGCGGTAGGATCGGTGCGGCCATAGCCTGAGCGGCAAAGTCATTAAGCAGATGAGCAGACTCAAATTCGAAGGTACCGACCAACTCGCCTTCTGAAATTCGCCAATCGATATTGGTGAACTCAATCTCGCCGTCTACGACCGGCCCGGCCACAGCGATGGCGGCTCTCGGCGGGCGCCTTCGCCCGACCGTGCTCTCCAAATAGGCCCCAATCACCTCGGTCAGCGCGCTATAGTCGGAGGCGGCGAAGGTCTTGGGATGACGAATATGTCCCTCAGTATCCACCAGCGCCAATCGCGCATTGGTGCCACCGATGTCGCCGACCAATCCCGCATAGTCGGTCTTCACGCCGCATCCTCAAACAATACGCTGGCCCCGGCTTCGGCGGGACCCGCAACTTTGCGCATGAAACCGAACAGTTCACGACCAAAGCCAAAACCCTGGGGCGAGGCAGTGGCCAGGGGTCTGGCGGCGAAGACATTCGGTTCGACCAGAACCTCCAGGGTTCCCGCGTGGGCGTCGAGGCGCAGAATATCGCCGTCAAGCACCTTGGCCAGGGGCCCGCCGATCATAGCCTCGGGACTGATATGGATCGCGGCAGGCACCTTTCCCGAAGCGCCGGACATCCGACCGTCCGTCACTAGGCCCACCTTGAACCCCTTGTCCTGCAGCAGGCTCATCGTAGGGGTCAGTCCGTGGAGTTCAGGCATGCCGTTAGCGCGTGGACCTTGGAAGCGAACCACGGCGATGAAGTCGCGGTTGAGTTCGCCGCGCTGATAGGCGGCGGTCAGTTCGTCCTGATCGTCGAACACGACGGCAGGGGCCTCGAGGGTTAGGAACTCGTCCTTGACCGCCGAGGTCTTGATTACGGCGCGACCGAGATCGCCGGAGAGCAGGCGGATACCGCCCTCGGCTTGGAACGGATCGCTGACTGGACGTAGGATTTCAGTGTTAAGCGACGTGGTTTGACCTTCTCGCCAGGCCAGCCGGCCGTCCTGCAGAAATGGCTCCTGCTGATAGTGGCGCAGACCCGCCCCGGCCACCGTAACCACGTCCTCATGGGCAAGGCCCGCATCGAGCAGCTCGCGGATCACGAAGGCCATGCCGCCGGCCGCATGGAAGGCATTCACATCACCCGATCCGTTCGGGTAAACTCTGGCCAGCAACGGGGTAACTCGCGAGAGCTCGTCGAAGTCGCTCCAGTCGATGAAGATCCCCGCGGCGCGAGCCATGGCCACTAGGTGCAGGGTGTGGTTGGTCGAGCCGCCCGTGGCCAACAGGCCGACCACCGCATTGACGATCGACTTCTCATCGACCACCGCCGACATCGGCGTATAGGCATTTCCGCCCTGGGAAATCTCGACGGCGCGGCGCGGCGCGGCAGCGGTCAAGGCATCGCGCAACGGGGTGTTGGGATTGACGAAGGCTGCACCGGGCAGATGCAGACCCATCATCTCCATGATCATCTGGTTGGAATTGGCCGTGCCGAAGAAGGTGCAGGTGCCGGGCCCGTGATAGGACTTCATCTCACTTTCTAGCAACTCGTCGCGGGTCGCCTTGCCCTCGGCATAGCGCTTTCGGACCGCCACCTTCTCGTCATTGGAGATCCCCGTAGTCATGGGACCGGCAGGTACGAAGATCACCGGCAGATGACCAAAGGCCAAGGCGCCGATGGTCAGGCCCGGCACGATCTTGTCGCAGACACCGAGCAGCAGGGCCGCGTCAAAGGCATCGTGGGTCAGGGCCACAGCCGTGGACATAGCGATGACGTCGCGGCTGAACAGCGATAGCTCCATGCCTGGGCGACCTTGGGTCACGCCGTCGCACATCGCCGGCACGCCGCCGGCATACTGCGCCGTGGCACCAACCGCTTCGGCCGCTGCTTTGATGATTTCGGGGAACCGCTCAAGCGGCTGGTGAGCCGAGAGCATGTCGTTATAGGACGAGACCATGGCGATATTGGGCGAGTTGGGATTGCGCAGGCGCTGCTTCGTGCCGTCAGACTCTGCGGCGAAAGCATGGGCCCAGTTGGCGCAGGAGAGCTTTGCGCGACCCGGGCTGGATTGGGCGGCAGCGGCCATGCGGGTCAAGTAGTCTGCACGGGTGTCGCGGCTGCGCTCGACGATACGGGCCGTGACGGCGGCTGTGACCGGGTTCATGGGAATTTCCCTAGCGAGGCGTTGTGACTGGGGCCTTTAGACCTTTCCCGTGGCGAGTCCACGGCTGTCTTCACCTGCGGATCGGAGCGTGGGCAATCCGCAGGATATTCGCCGCTCCAGGAGAGCCCATGGGAAGCCCCGCCAGGATGATCAAGCGTTGACCTGGAGGGCAAAGGCCTGTTGCGACGGCCTGATCAACAGCGACCCGCGCCAGGTCTTCCGGATCGGTCAGTAAGGCAACCACTTGGGATTCGACGCCCCAGGTCAGAGCCAAGCGGCGCGCTGTTGAGAGGCGAGTCGTTAGTGCCAAGGTGGGTTGCAGGGGGCGTTCACGCGCCAGGCGCAAGGCCGTTTGACCCGTCGTGGTGAAGGCGACCAAGCAAGCGGTAGAGGCCGCCTCGGCGGCACGGCGGGCGGCAGCCACCAGGGCATCGGCATCTGCGTCATCGACGGGGTATTCGGCGGCCATCAGCTCGGGCCAACGGGGATCCCGCTCCACCCGCGTGAGAATGCGGTCCATCATGGCAACAGCTTCCAGCGGATAATCGCCCGCTGCGGTCTCCGCCGAAAGCATGACCGCGTCGGCCCCTTCATAGACGGCACCGGCCACGTCGGAGGCTTCCGCCCGCGTGGGGGTCGGAGCATGGATCATGCTCTCCAGCATTTGCGTGGCGACGATGACCGGAATGCCGCGAGTGCGCGCTGCCCGCACCAGAATTTTTTGCACCACAGGCACATCTTCTGGTGCCAGCTCGACGCCCAAGTCGCCGCGCGCCACCATCACGCCGTCGCAGAGGTCTAGGATCTCATCAAGGGCATCGAGGGCTGCGGGCTTCTCGATTTTAGCCAGCACTGCGGCGCGACCCTGAACCACCTGACGCAGTTCGGCCATGTCCGCGGCGCGTTGGACGAAGGACAGTGCCACCCAGTCGACGCCCTGGCTGAGGGCGAAATCGAGGTCTTGGCGGTCCTTGGGCGTCAAGGCCGGGATGGGAATGGTAAGGCCCGGTAGGTTCAGGCCCTTATGGTCGGACAAAGTCTCGCCGCTGATCACGATCGTTTCGGCGAAATCGGCACCGCACTTGGCGACCCGAAGGCGGACCTTGCCGTCATCGAGCAGGATGTCCGCGCCCGGCTTCAGGACTGCGAAAATCTCCGCATGAGGCACACAGGCGCGTGAGGCGTCGCCAGGTTGAGGGTTGCGATCGAGGCGAAAGTCTTGACCAACTTTGAGCCGCACCTGACCATCGGCGAATTCGCCGAGCCGCAGCTTTGGACCCTGAAGGTCGGCCAGCACGGCGAGGGGTCGGCCCACCTCAAGCTCAGCTGCGCGGACATTGGCGATGGTGGCAGCGTGGTCAATGTGGCCGCCATGACTGAAATTGACTCGAAAAACGTCCGCCCCTGCGCGTGCCAAGGCGATCACCTGATCGCCGCGACGGCTGGCCGGACCAAGCGTGGCGACAATGCGTGCGCGGCGGGCGCGGATCACGGGGTCAGCCTAGTCATGCCAGGTGCGCTCCGAGCGTTCGATCAGGGCGAAGGCCCCGGCAGGACCCCAACTGCCGGCGCTATAGGGCTTGGGAGTCATGCCGGCCTCTGTCCACGCCTGGGCCACCCCGTCCACCCAGGCCCAGGCCTGCTCGATTTCGTCGCGGCGAACAAAGAGCGTCGAGGCCCCATGGATCACATCCAGGATCAGCCGCTCATAGGCGATGCGGCGCCGCGCATTAGGGCCCGAATAGGCTTTCAGCAGAGACAGCGACAGGGGCAGAGACTGCAGGCGCATTCCGCCTTGATTGATCCCCGGGGCCTTGTTCATCAGCACCAGTTCGATGTCTTCGTCAGGCTGTAGGTCTATGACCAGCTGATTGGCCACCAAGTCAGCCTTGGCCGCGCCACCGAAGATGGAATGGGGCACACCTTTGAACTGGATGACGATCTGGGTGCGGCGTTCGGGCAAGCGCTTGCCCGTGCGCAGATAGAAGGGCACGCCGGCCCAGCGCCAATTGTCGATATCGGCACGCAGAGCGACGAAAGTTTCGGTGCCGCTAGCCTGTCCCCGCTCGGTGGCATAAGCCGGGGCTTCCTTGCCCAAGACAACGCCTTTCGAGTACTGCCCGCGCACACTGCTGTTCTGCGCCTCGGCTCGCGTGAAGGGCCGCAGGGACTTCAACACCTTAACCTTTTCGTTGCGCACGGAGTCCGGCTCCATGTCGGCGGGCGGCTCCATGGCAACGAGACAGAGTAGCTGGAGCATATGGTTCTGCAACATGTCGCGCAGGGCACCATGCTCATCATAATAGGGCCAGCGATCGCCGACCCCCTCGGTCTCGGCCACGGTAATTTGAACGTGGTCGATGGTCAGATTGTTCCAGAGCGGCTCAAAGAGCGTGTTGGCAAAGCGCAGGGCAATTAGGTTCTGAACCGTCTCCTTGCCCAGATAGTGGTCGATGCGGAAGATGCGGTCCTCACTGAAGACCTCCGCAACGGCCGCATTGATCGCGCGCGAGCTTCCCAGGTCGTGACCAATGGGCTTTTCCAGCACGATGCGGCTGGTCGGTGTGGCCAGCCCCGAAGCCGCCAGCGCTGCGCAAACCCTGGCGTAGAGGCTGGGCGACAGGGCCAGATAGAACATTGGGGATTGGGCGGAACCAATCGCCTCCTTGAGTTTCTCAGCCCCTTCCACCGAGGTGGCGTCGGCCTCGACATAAGCCAAGCGCGTCTCAAATCTCGACCAGACGCCCGGGTCCAATTCCCCCGCCCGAGCCAGAATCGCGGCCTTGGTCTGAGCGATGAATTCCGGCGAACTTAGCTTGGCCCGCGCGGTGGCGATGACCTTCACTCCCGGCTCCAGGAAGCCGTCGGCATCCAGGAAATAGAGCGAGGGAAACAGCATCTTCTGGGCAAGATCACCTGTGCCCCCAAACAGCAGGACGGCATCGGCGCGGGCGGTGTTGGGCATCGGACCTGCTTGTCGGCGTTACTTGGGTAGAGCCAGAGACGGCAACGCGCCGACCTCTTGGGCATCCAGCCGGGACTTGCGGAAGTTTGTCCTGATTCCACTGCTTGCGCCGAATTCCATGAGTTGATCACTGGCTGACGTGTAGGTCGGCCAAGCCGGACCCGTGGCGCAGGCGGGGGCACTGGTCTTGGCGAAGGCAACCCAGCAGGAATGCATCAAGGCGGCCATGGCCTTGTCGTCTTCAGACACCATGCTCATAGGCGTGCGACGACCCCAATATTCGAAGACATACTGGATTTCAGCGGCGTGGAAGGCGCGGGTGACGACGGGGCGGAAGCGGCTGCCGACATAGGAGAAGTGGTAGAGCCAGGCGGGCTTGCCGCCCGCGGCCTTGGCGGCGGTCCAGCGGGCCGGAGCCCCCATAATGCGGTCGGTGAAGACAGCGCGTGCCAGGGCTTCGTCGCCGACGGCGGCTTCTTCGGCATAGACGCTGCGGGCTGCCGCGGGGATGGTGGCGGCCATGGCCGGGTTCCAAGGGCCCATCAGGGAATCTTCGCCGGAATTGGAGCCGATGATCAGCGGCACATCAGCAGCCTTGCCGGCGGCAAAGGCCTGGCTGGCGGTCATGGTCATCAGCTTGCCATCGACGAAAGGGCCGAAATTACCGCCGACCTTGGCGATCAGGTCTTGGGCGGGGACGGCTCGGAGTTGAGCGGCGGTCGCGTTTTCAAGACCCAGAGCCTTTGAGGCCTTGACCCCGTCGGCTTCGCGCATCGTTAGGTTCGTTGGCGGAAACCAACCGCCGCCGGATTCCACAATGGCCTTGGTGTAGAGACCGTTGGCGGACGGGGTGGCCAAGACGGCCAGCGTGCTCATGCCCCCCGCGCTTTCGCCGAACACCGTGACATTCTTGGGGTCGCCGCCGAACGCCTTGATGTTCCGTTGCACCCACTTCAACGCCGCGATCTGATCCATCAGGCCGTAATTGCCAACGGGTTCGCCCGGCTTGGCCGACGCGGTAAGCGCCGGATGCGCAAAATAGCCCAGCGGTCCGAGGCGATAATTGATCGAGACCACGATAACCCCGTCACGGGAAAAATTGGTGCCGTCATAGATCCAGCCCGCGCCGGTGCGGTGGCTGCCGCCGTGGATCCAAACCATGACCGGGGCAGCCTTGGCCTTGGTGGGCGTGTAGACATTGAGCTGGAGGCAATCCTCGCTCACGGGACCGTTGGCACCTCCGCCATTGGGCGAGCCGTCCGCGTTCATGGGTTGCGGGCAGGAGGGCCCGACCTTCACAGCATCGCGCACGCCTTTCCAAGCCTTGACCGGGGCCGGGGGTGCCCAACGCAAAGCCTCGATCGGGGCGGCGGCGAAGGGGATGTTGCGATAGACGGCCACGTCGCCCAAGGTTTCGCCGGCCAGAACGCCGGTTTCGATCTTGACCTTGGCGGGCTCAGCGTGAGCCGAGGCGCCTAGGGTGAAAACGGAAGCGAGAGCAAGGATTACGCGCTGCATGGTTGGGTCCTGGTCGAAAACGGGCGGCGGGAACCATTGGTCGGCCTGCCGATGAGGTCAAGCTGGGTTCAATGAAAATCCCGGCTGGAGACCAGC
>JANLPK010000012.1:0-2842 GCA_031367205.1 Alphaproteobacteria bacterium | reverse complement strand
GCCCATGAAACTCCGCCCCTATGCCCCCGCTGACCAAGCCGTCCTGGCTGATCTCTGGTTCGCGAGTTGGACATCTATCGGGCTTGAGTCGCCGGTGGTGACTAGGGCGGAGTTGGCAGCCCGCGTTCCTCGGGAGCTGGCGGGGCGATGGAATGTCACGGTGGCTGAGGTTGATGGCCGAATGGTGGGCTTTCTTGCCTTGGCCCTGACGGAACATCGGCTAGACCAACTCTTCATTCTGCCGGCAGCGAAGGGAAGTGGTATTGGACGGGCGCTATTGGGCGTGGCGAAGCAGCAGATGCCGAACGGGTTTTGGCTCGCTACCCATCCAGATAACTCAAGGGCTCGCGCTTTCTATGAGCGGCACGGGATGGTGCACGACCTTTCAGATTGCGCGATGGAGCAAGATCGCGCCCGCTATGTCTTCCCCAGAGGCTTTCACATTGGGCAGGACACAAAAAACGGATTCTGAGCGGAGGGCCCAACCTCCGCCGCCTCCACCGAATTTTGGCTGCTTGAAATCGCTGTCATCGCGCTGTCGTATATTTCCGGCATGCTGGAATTATGGAAATAGTGCACGCCGCAGGCTCTCTCTCGGCTCTGGCTCACGAGGGACGCCTAAAAATCTTTCGTCTGCTCGTCCAGGCTGGGCCTGATGGGATGGCTGCAGGCGATATCGCGCGTGCAACCGGCACCCTGCCGAACACGCTGTCGAGCAACCTGAATATCCTCAATAACGCCCGCCTCGTGCGGTCCCGGCGTTTGGGCCGCTCGATCATCTACACCGCTGCTTACGATCAGATGCGCGAGCTGTTGGCGTTCCTCTTGGAGGACTGCTGCGGGGGAAGTGCCGAGATTTGCGCGCCACTTGTCGCGGTCGCGAGCCGAGCCTGCCACGCCGAAGGCGCTATTTGCTAACCCGGAGCTACCATGAGCGAGCCTGTATCTAAGCGCGTCTTCAACGTACTGTTCCTCTGCACCGGGAACTCTGCCCGGTCGGTTATAGCCGAGGCGCTACTGAATAACCTTGGCAAGGGGCGGTTCCGCGCGTTCTCGGCGGGTTCTATGCCAAAGGGTGAGGTCAACCCTCACACATTTCCGATCGTGCGGAGCCTAGGGTTTGAGCCCTCAGATTTCCGCTCCAAGGCTTGGGATGAGTTCGCCGCGCCTGGCGCGCCATCATTGGATTTCGTCTTCACCGTTTGCGACAACGCCGCCGGTGAAGTCTGCCCGATCTGGCCGGGTCAGCCCATGACTGCACATTGGGGGATACCAGATCCCGCTGCCGTCATAGGAACCGAGGCAGAGATAGGGGCGGCCTTTGGTGACGCGACCCGCCTTCTGAACAACAGGATCACGCTGTTCGTGAGCTTGCCGCTAACGTCCATCGACCGCCTGTCCTTGCAGCGTAAGCTCAAGGCGATTGGTGATTCTGAGGAAGCAGAAACGTGATGGGGCAACCCACGGCCAGCCTTGAGCCCCCTCTGCTGCGGTTCAGCACCTCACGCCGGTTGGCTGCCGAAGCCCTCGGGACTGCCCTGCTGCTGGCCATCGTCATCGGTTCGGGGATCATGGGGCAAAGGCTCTCAGGCGGTAACGACGCAATCGCCTTGCTCGGAAACACACTGGCGACCGGTGCCGGTTTGATCGTGCTCATTTCAGTCTTTGGACCGATATCGGGCGCTCACTTTAACCCTGCCGTGACGCTGGTCTTCGTTCTAAGGCGGGAACTCCCGGCGCGACTTGCCGTGGCCTACGTCGTCGCTCAGGTGGTCGGGGCTGTGCTTGGGGTGTTCGGGGCGCACGCGATGTTCGCCGAGCCGATCCTGCAAGTCTCGACCAAACTGAGAGGCGGACCGGCCCAAGGGTGGTCTGAGTTCGTCGCCACATTCGGACTCTTGCTTACGATCCTTGGAACGTTGCGCTTCCGTCCTGATGTCACGCCCGCAGCGGTTGGGTTCTACATAACCTCCGCCTATTGGTTCACGGCCTCGACGTCCTTCGCAAATCCGGCCGTCACGCTCGCCCGCAGCCTGTCCGACACCTTCGCGGGGATCGACCCCGTGTCGGTCCCCCTATTCATTGGCGCGCAGTTTCTCGGGAGCGTTGCGGCTTGGGCCCTCTGCGGCTGGTTGCTGCGCGAGGCTTAGGGGAAGCCTTTCAAAATCCGCACCGTTCCGTTTCACCGCATGATCTGCACGGAAGGCTCGGATTGGAAGCGCGGAGCCAAGAGGTTGCGGTTTCGGTCGAGGTGTATCCCCGACCGCCTGCCGCGGATTTGGCTATCGCCTAACCCTCCGCCGCCTCCATCGCCGCTTTGGCCGCGGCCATCATCTTGTCGAAGGTGCCGTTGCGCATCATTTCGCGGCGCTCTTCCAGGCCACGGTGCAGTTCGACCAACGTCTTGGCGGCGTGTTCGTTGGTTTTGATGGCGGCCCAATAGGCGGCGACATTGGGGTTGGCGGAGATCGGGTCAGCGACGCCGGTGGCGGGCAGCGCATTTTCGACCATGAATAGGCCCGGCACCAGGGCGCAATCAGCCATCGTCACTCGACCGCAGCAGGCAAAGCCGTCCCTGCCGATCATAGCGTCCAAGGCTTTGACATTGCGCACCACTTGGCCGGCCAACAGGTCAACGACACCCTGATTGCGCGTCTCCGCCCGCATCTGGCCCGAGAGCATGAACATGTTGTTCATGATGTAAATGTCGCCGATCCGAGCGATGGTGCGGATATGGGCGGTCTCGCGCGGGGTGGCACCGAGCAGGGAGGGCTTGGGATAGATCTCCTCAAGATACTCGGCGATCACCTCGGATTCCGGCATCAGATCACCGTCGATATCC
>JANLPK010000352.1:0-2584 GCA_031367205.1 Alphaproteobacteria bacterium | reverse complement strand
CGGCGGCGATGGGGGCGGAGATTTGCGGGGTGGCGATCGGCGAGGTCACGCACGACCAGTTCGCTGAGATCCGTGACGCGCTCTTCCATCACAAGATGATCTATTTCCGGGGTCAGACGGTCAGCCATGCGCAGCAGTCGGCGTTCGGCGCGCGGTTCGGGGCGTTTGCGCAGGATGCCTACACGCAGGGGGTGCCGGGGTACCCGGAGGTGCAGCCAGTGATCCGCGAGGCCGATGCGCGTGGCGGGATGGTGTTTGGAGCCGGCTGGCACACCGACTCGCCGTTTTTGGCGGAGCCACCGGCCATCAGCATGCTCTATGGGGTGCAGATCCCGCCCTATGGCGGCGACACGATCTGGGCCAATACGGTGCTGGCCTATGAGACGCTGAGTGACACCTTCAAGGCGATGATCGCGCCGCTTAAGGTGCATATGTCGATGCGACAGGTGGTGGAGACGGCCCAGGCCCATCAGGTGGCCGATGATAGCCCGCTGGGCAAACTTGCGGCGACGCGGGGAATGGGTGCCTTACCTGAGGCGGTGGCGGCCAAGGTGGCCGGCGCGATGCATCCGTTGGTTCGAACTCACCCCGTCTCAGGCGAGAAGGCGCTCTATTGCGACGAAACCTATGCCCTGGGGATTGAGGGGTTGAGCGCGGGTGAGGCAGAGCCGTTGCTGCGGTTCCTGGTGGGGCATATCACTCAACCGGCGTTTACCTGCCGCCTGCGCTGGGAAGCCGGAACATTTGTGGTGTGGGATAATCGCGTCTGCGTGCATCAGGCCTTCAACGACTATGAGGGTCATCGCCGTGAGCTCTATCGCACGACGATTGGCGGGGAGACGCCGTGGTAGGGACAGTGCGCCAATAACGGTCGCACTCCTGGAAAAGAACATGTTGCGAACTTGGAACAAACCCGATACGTATGAGTCCAAGACCGGGGCAGATGATCATTGCGCGCTCGGGCCTACGGAATCGTGGAACAAGGGACGTCTCAGATGGCAAACCAATCGGCATTGAAACTCGTGGCAAGAGAAGACGACGATAAGAAGCGGGCCCTCGAGGCGGCGCTGGCTCAGATCGACCGGGCGTTCGGCAAGGGCTCGGTGATGAAGCTGGGCGACAAGGCCAGTATGGAGATCGAGTCGGTCTCCACCGGGTCGCTGGGGCTAGATATTGCGCTGGGGATCGGCGGGCTGCCCAAGGGGCGAATCGTTGAGATTTATGGGCCGGAAAGCTCGGGCAAGACGACGCTGGCCCTGCACGTGGTGGCCGAGGTTCAGAAGGCCGGCGGGACCGCGGCCTTTGTGGACGCCGAGCACGCGCTGGACCCGGCCTATGCCTTTAAGCTGGGAGTCAATCTGGATGAGCTGCTGGTCTCGCAGCCCGATACCGGCGAGCAGGCGTTGGAGATCACCGACACCCTGATCCGCTCTAATGCGATCGATATCATCGTGATCGACTCGGTGGCAGCCTTGACGCCGCGGGCCGAAATTGAGGGCGAGATGGGCGACAGTCTGCCGGGTCTGCAGGCCCGCCTGATGAGCCAGGCGCTGCGCAAGCTGACCGGCTCGATCTCCAAGACCAAGACCCTGGTGATCTTTATCAACCAGATCCGCATGAAGATCGGGGTGATGTATGGCTGCCCGGAGACGACGTCCGGCGGCAATGCGCTGAAATTCTATGCCTCGGTGCGCTTGGATATTCGCCGCACGGGGTCTGTGAAGATCCGCGACGAAATCATGGGCAATAATGTCCGCGTCAAGGTGGTTAAGAACAAGGTCGCCCCGCCGTTCCGCGAGGTCGAGTTTGACATCATGTACGGCGAAGGGATCTCCAAGCTGGGCGAGATCATCGATCTGGGCGTCAAGGCCGGGGTGATCGAGAAGTCCGGCTCGTGGTTCTCCTGGAATTCCACCCGCATCGGCCAGGGCCGCGACAATGCGCGTGAGTTCCTCAAGGCCAATCCCGACATCGCCGATCAGATCGAGGCTCAGGTGCGCGGAGCCAAGGCGGTGATTGCGGAAGAACTGCTGGTCGGCCCGAGTGCCGGCGAGGACGACGACGGGGAATAGGATCTAAATCCTCCCCCGCTGGGGGAGGGGGACCGCGAAGCGGTGGAGGGTGTTGAAGCCCATTGGTCTGCGCACGGCAACCCCCTCAGTCAGCTTCGCTGACAGCTCCCCCAGCGGGGGAGCATTTGAAAGCGTTCGGCCGAGAGGTCCTTTTTCTTTGGCGCAGGGCCGCCAAGTTTCGGAAACGGTCGCGCTTGGGTTTGGCGTCTCCCACGCCGACCGATCTAAAGCGTTGCGACCATGCCGAGCCTGAACGTAATCCGTGCGACCTTCCTGGGCTATTTCGAGGCCCATGATCACCTGATCATCCCCTCGGCGCCGCTGGTGCCGCAGAACGATCCAACCCTGCTGTTCGTCAATGCCGGGATGGTGCCGTTCAAGAACTACTTCACCGGGGCCGAAACGCCACCGGCCCCGCGTGCGGCGTCGTCGCAAAAGTCTGTGCGCGCCGGCGGCAAGCACAATGACCTGGACAATGTCGGCTATACGGCGCGCCATCACACCTTCTTTGA
>JANLPK010000344.1:0-3944 GCA_031367205.1 Alphaproteobacteria bacterium | reverse complement strand
TCGCCGGGCCGAACCCTGGATGGACCTCGCCCCGACCATCGCGGTTCCCGCGTCTCATCAAGACCAAGTGGTGATCGCGCCGCCGGGTTCCACCGTCTTGGCCTCCAGCGACTTCACCCCCTTTGGCATGCTGTCGTACGGCAGCCACGCAGCATCGATCCAGCTGCACCCTGAGTTCGAACCCGCCTATGCGAAGGCCCTGATCGAAGACCGTCGAGGGAGCCGCTACACGCACGAGCAGGCCGATAAAGCGATCGCCAGCTTCGCGATCACCGATGATCGATCAAGGGTCGGCGGTTGGATCAACCGGTTTCTGCAGTCTCAGAGCTAATGACAAAGAGCCGGGGTGATCATCGGATGGACGTACACCCCAAGAGCCTGATCCGCTCTAGTGGAATCCTGCCTGGCAGAAAATCGCGCGTCAATTCAAAAGCCTAGATGAGGTTTCGGTTCCGTGAAAACGGACCATGATCTAGCGCCGCGACCTGCGGACTGTCGGAGTCGTAAGCTCGCAACGCCGATCCCTTATTCACCGAGGGGCAGAGCCATACAAAGTCGGGTCCCGCGCCCACCTATCGGCAATGGACTCAGACCTCCTCCATGGAGTTGGGCAATCCGTTGGGCGATCGCCAAGCCGAGACCACCGATACCACCGGTCACCCGCTTGATGGGTGGATCACGTAGGGACGCTCCCCGCTCCAGCCGTGTGTGCAACTCTTCCGGCAGGCCGGGACCGTCGTCTTCTACCAATATCTCAACGCGCGCACCCACGCGTCGCACGCTAACCTGAACAGGGGTCTCTGACAGCCCGTGACGCAGAGCGTTGTCGATGAGGTTGGTCAACGCGCGTTCGATAAGTTGCAGATCACCTGTGAATTCAAGGGGGCCGGGGGGCGTGCCGCCCAATTCAACTACATTTGGCCCATCCACCACCGAGAATTTCTGCACGGCATCGTTGACCAATTCGTCCAGACGAAAGCGTTCGCGGTGCGGCACTTCTTCACATGCCTCCAGCGTCGCGAACTCGAAGAGTTGTTGAGACAACCGCCTCACCTTGTCGCTCTGTGCCAAGGCCGTTTCCAGGACACGGATGCGAGACTCCGGCTGCGTCAACATCGTGCCGCTGAGCGCCTCTAGGTGGCCGTGCAGGGCAGTGAGGGGTGTGCGAAGATCATGTGCGAGGCTGGCCATGACTTCACGATGTGAATCAACCTGCCGGCGTTCCCTAGTCGTCTGGTCTTCGATCCGAGCCGTCATTTGGCCGAGCGCCAGATCGATGGCCCGAACTTCGTCACCCGACGTCGGACCTGGGACAGCATGGCGGACAGCATGCGGTCCAAGCACATCGTATTCGGACATGCGGCGCGCCAAGCGCCGGAGAGGCAGGGTCATATAGCGGAAGGTGACCAAACCCAGCAGCATCACGACGGCCATCCCAACGCTGGCCGCAATCGCCCCGCCGCGCCAGGCGCTCTGGTCACCGATTTGAGCCGAGACCAAGTCCCGAGCCGCACCGTCCAAGACGATGTAGAGATAGCCTGGGGGACGCGTATCCACGATTCGTTGCGGAAACATCGCAACGCTGAATAGCCGGCGTACGGATCCGCCCATCGGGTCGGTATTTCGCAACGGAAGTGGTGCGCCTGCCAGGAAACGACGGACCGGAACGAGGTCTACTTGATCAACCTGAACCATTCCAGGCGGCCCGATATAGGCTCTGACATGCCCGTCTGCGTCGAGCACATAGGCCTGAACCCCTGGATTGACGACCATCAACATTGAAAGCAGGGCTTGGCGCGCCTGGGCATCGCTATCGTCGGGATTGGCAGCAGTGACGACAGGCCAGTGCTCAACTATGTGCCTCGCCAAGCCATAGGAAAGGCGTTGGAGAGTCTCATCCTGGTGTTGCGCAACAATATTGCGACTAAGGCCTGCAATGAAAACACCAAACCCCAGGAGGAGGACAACAAAGGCAATTGTCAGACGGGTGGTGATCGATCTCCCGGCGGTCACGTCATACCTCAAACCGATAGCCTACGCCCCAAACGGTGACGATATAGCGCGGATCGCTGGGGTCAGCCTCAATCTTCGTCCTTAGCCGATTGATGTGGGAGTTTACGGTATGCTCGTAACCGTCGAACCCTTCCCCCCAAACCCATTGCAGCAGCTCCTGGCGGTTGAAAGTCCTTCCCGGTTGCGTCACCAGGAAACTCAACAAGTCGAACTCCCGAAGCGTTAGCGGCACCACTTGGGTTTCACGGAAAAGCTCACGACGACGAACATCTAAAAGGAAGGGGCCGAACCTCAACTCAGGAGCCGGTACCGATTGCGCTCGGGACTGCTCGATCCTACGCAGCAGGGCGCGCACCCTCGCAACCAATTCCACCATCGAAAATGGCTTGGCGAGATAGTCGTCGGCACCAAGCTCTAGTCCCTGGACGCGATGCGCCTCTGCGGTTCGTGCGCTCAGAATAATCACTGGGACCTGCGGATGTTTGGCCCGTAGGTGGCGACAGACCTCCCAACCGTCAGCGCCCGGCAACATCAAATCCAACAAGACCAAGTCCCAAGCCTTGTGGTCGATAACCGACATAGCTCGCGATCCATCCGACTCGCGATGAAGGCGATAACCCGCCTGCTCGAGATGCAGTTGAAGCACGTCGGCGATGGCGTCGTCGTCTTCGACCAGGAGGATGTTTTCGTTCATCATATGACCGCCGCCGCGCGCTGACAGCAGCGGTCTTGATTGCTGGAGTCTTGTGGCCAACCTAACCTATACAGCGCGGCTTCACGATACGGTGGCTTGATAGGTCCGGCGCCGAGCCACCAATCCAATGCCCGTGAAGCCCAAAATCATCATTGCCCAGGTCTGTGGTTCCGGCACGGCGCTTGATGTGAAGGAGATTCGATAAATCCCCGTGTCGCGTGCCAACTGGCTGTTGAACTTATAGCCCGCTGCAGTCGTCAAACCATTGAAGCCCGCCAACTCTGCGAAGTTGAAGCCAACGACGCCGTTCTCCGGAGTCCGCAGCGAATTGTTGCCTCCGACGAGAAATGCGGCGTTGAGAGGATCAAATGCCTCGGAACCGGCATTCCAGATGTCGCCTGCCGTTTGCCCGATGGAGCTGATGAGCAAATGCCCAGCTGCGTCAAAAAGCCGGAAGGCTTGGGGATTGTCATTGCCGATAAAGAAGTCGTTGCTGGGAATGACCATCGCAGCGAAGGTGAAGAATGGATTGATCGCGGTATCCACGAAGAAGGACAGGGTTTGAGTGGCGCCCGGGAGCAGAGCGCCGGCCGTCGAGCCTATCACCGCCGTCGGATCGGCCAGCGCAAAAGCTGGAAGCCAAGCCGAACCACTGCCGCCCTCTGCGACGGAGATGATCGGGGCGGTCGCGACGGTGCCGTTGTTGAAGGCATCGAAGGTGCCGTTGTTGAATCCGAAGCGAAGTGGCGCGAAGCTGACGCTGTTGGTCGGAGCTAGGTTTTCGACCTTGATATTGACCTGAACCAGGGCCGCACTTGCCGGCGCTGCGAGAATGAGGCTCAGGGCCATCGCAGCCGTTGGGAGCAATGTATGTCGCTTGGAATTCACGGAGTTTCTCCAGGGTTTAAGGCAGTGGCGCGTTCGACGGACCGGACGCGCCATCGGCAACCTAGTGAGCCGAAAAATCCAAGTCCTCCCCAAAGGGTCACGGGAACCCATAGCTTTCGTCACCACGGCTAACACGCCCTGCGGGGGGTGGCGGGGACGAGGGTAGAGCCCGCTAGGATGACCCTATTCGGCAGGATTTCGTAGAAGACTAAGCCCGCTGCAAGTCCCGCAACGGCGCAAAGTCGATGAGCACAATCCCCAACGCCGCAATCTGCGCCTTGAACGACGGGTCCAGCAGACAAGCGTGATCATCGACGCGAATCTGCGGGTTGTCAGGGTCGTAAGCGCG
>JANLPK010000305.1:0-8451 GCA_031367205.1 Alphaproteobacteria bacterium | reverse complement strand
CTGGAAGACGTCAACGTGGCCGACCTGTTGAGTGCCGCAGCCCAACGCTGGGAGGGCGAGATGGCCAAGGGCGGGATAGGCCTTAAGGTCGAACATACCGCCGATGTGGGCCTGCTGCGCGGCGATACCCGACGGCTGTCGCAGATCCTCGACCACCTGACCGAAAACGCCCTGCGCCAAACCCCGCCACAGGGCAGCATTACGCTAAGCGCCCAGCGAGAGTCTGGCGAGGTGAAGCTCAAGGTCGCCGACACCGGACGCGGGGTGGCCTTTCACATGCAGGCGCACATTTTCGATCGCTTCACAGGCCGCGAGCGGGGGGGGCCGGGCCTGGGGCTGGCCTTGGTGAAGTCGCTGGTGGAGCTACACGGCGGCTGGGTGGAACTGGAGAGCGAGCCGGGATCTGGTGCCACCTTCACCTGCCACCTGCCGGAGATGGCCCAGGGGGCAGCAGCCCATCCGGAGCTGGGGTTTTAGGACACTTCCTCCCTCCCCTTCATGGGGAGGGAAAGCGGCGAAGCCGTAGGGTGGGGGGGTCCGGTGAGGATTGCTGGGATTCCGGCATACCCCACACGTCTGGCGCTAACGCGCCAGCCATCCTCCCCATAAGGTGGAGGGAGTCTCTTGGGCTAGTGCTGGCTTTCCGGCATGCGGACGATCAGGCCTTCCAGCTCGTCGCTCACCTTGATCTGGCAGGAGAGACGGCTGCTCGGTTCGACGTTTTCGGCGAAGTCGAGCATGGACTCTTCCATGGCCGATTTGGAGCCGGTCTTGCCCTCCCAAGCGGCGTCCACATAGACGTGGCACGTGGCGCACGCGCAAGCCCCGCCGCAGTCGGCATCAATACCTGGGACGTTGTTTTTCACAGCGCCCTCCATCACCGACAGGCCGGTCTTGACCTCGATGATGTGTTCGGTGCCGTCGTGCTCAACAAAAGTAACCTTAGCCATAATTCTCCCCGCAGCCGGTCAGGCGGCGACCTCTTTCATAGAAATGGTTGGGTCCGCAAGTCTCAGTTTGCTTATGGGCTTACGGTTTCCGATGAGTTGACGCCCCATCATATATTCCGGCGGGGCATTGATGGCCTCGACGCACTGGACTAGGTCGCCCTTGAGATGGAAGACGGCGAACTTGGCAGTGCCCGGATCGCCGCGCACCAGCAGGCTATCGGCATCAAAAGGTAGGCCCGCGATCTGGAGCTTGAGGTCGTATTGATCTGACCAGTTCCAGGGCACTTCCGGGGCTAGGGGCGGACGTCCGGTGATCGCACCTGCAGCCTGCTTGGCCTGTTCCAAGGCGCTGGGCACGCTCTCGGGGCCGAACATCCGACCATAGAGCGGCATAGGTCGGCTGGTGACATCGCCAATGGCGAAGATCGCGGGGTCGGCGGTGGCTGCGTGGACATCCACCACAATGCCGCGATTGACCTCAAGACCTGCGGCGGCGGCGATCTCGTCATTGGACTTGCCGCCAATGCCCACCAGGGCCACGTCGCAGGCGATGATCTCGCCGTTGCTCAGCTTGATGCCGCTGACTTGGCCATTGGAGCCGACCAGTTCGGCGATGTTGACGCTGAGGCGAAACTGCACGCCGCGCGCCGTGTGATAATCGCGCAGGAAGTTGGAGAGCACCTCAGTGGCGTTGCGCGCCAGGATGCGGGCCTCTCGCTCTAGGATCACCACCTCAGCGCCGAGTGCCCTGGCAGACGCCGCCACCTCCAGGCCGATGAAGCCGCCACCGATGATGGCTAGGCGCTTACCGGGTTGCAGGGCCGCCTTCAGGCGTCCGGCGTCAGCAGCGCTGCGCAGCGACATGACACCGCCGAGGTCAGCACCGGGAATGGGCAAGGTGCGAGGCCGCATGCCCATGGCTAGGATGGCGGTGTCGTAGGCAAGCGTGCTGCCGTCCGACAGGGTGATGGCCTTGGCTGCGCGATCCAGCTTGGAGGCGGTGAGGTTCGGCCGGAAATCTATCAGGTTCTCGACATAGAACTCGAGTGGCTTGAGTGCCAAGCTGTCAGCATCGGCCTCACCCTTCAGCCAAGCCTTGGAGAGCGGCGGACGTTGGTAGGGGGGGATGGGCTCCTCACCAATCAAAGTGATGGGGCCCGCAAAGCCATACTGCCGCAACAAGGCCGCCGCTGTGCCACCGGCATGGCCTGCGCCAATAATCACCACATGATCGGTCGGCGAACTCATGACAGCCCCATGCAGAAAAGTGACGACGCCGTCAACTTATCGAACGCGGTTTGGATTGGGCAGAGCATTAGGCACGATGGCTTTCATGCCGCGAAGTCAGCACATCGCCCAAAGATAAGCCCGTCATCGTCCTGCGAAACAGAACGATCTCATCCATCGTCCGCTGCACATCATTCCAGCTCCCAGCGGAGGTGGGCTCCAGTCGCGCAATCGCACGGCCATGCCGAGTGATGACTATAGTGGTCCCACGCTCCACCTCGCCCAATAGCTTGGAGAAGTGAGCCCTCGCGGCGGATGACGGCACTTCACGCATCGGTTTCCGTTACAGCTGGACGATCCGACTTGTCAAAACCTACACCACCCGATCCACCAGCATCTTCTTGACCTCGGCGATGGCCTTGGCGGGGTTTAGGCCCTTGGGGCAGACTTGGGCACAATTCATGATGGTATGGCAGCGATAGAGCTTGAAGGGGTCTTCTAGGGCATCCAGGCGCTCGCCCTTGGCCTCGTCGCGACTGTCGGAGAGCCAGCGATAGGCCTGCAATAGCGTGGCGGGACCCAGGTACTTTTCGCCGTTCCACCAGTAGCTGGGGCAGGAGGTGGTGCAGCAGGCGCATAGGATGCACTCATAGAGACCATCCAGCTTTTCGCGGTCCTCCGGCGACTGACGCCATTCCTTTTGCGGCTCCGGCGAGGTGGTGTGCAACCAGGGCTCGATGGACGCATACTGGGCATAGAAGTGGGTAAGGTCAGGCACCAAGTCTTTGGCCACCGGCATGCTGGGCAAGGGCGATATCTGACAGGCTTTGCCGGGCGACTCTTCGTGGCCGTGGGTGCAGGCGAGCGTGTTGCGACCATCGACATTCATGGCGCAGGAGCCGCAGACCCCTTCGCGGCAGGAGCGGCGGAAAGCCAGGGTCGGGTCCATGGTGTTTTTGATGTGGATCAGAACGTCCAGCACCATGGGTCCGCAGGCGTCGACATCGACGTCATAGGTGTCCCAGCTGGGATTGTCGGTCCCCTCAGGATCATACCGATAGACCTTGAAGGACTTGACCTTAGTGGCGCCGGCAGGAGCTGGATGGTGCCGCCCCTTGGTGACGCGGGAGTTCTTGGGCAAGGTGAGTTGGACCATCAGTCGGCGTCCTTAGAATTGCTGGTGACTGGGTCTGGGGACGGAGCCCCGTACCAATCGATCCGACGGGTGAAATACATGACGGCGGCAATGGCGGTGAAGCTGGCCAAAGCGCCGACCAACAGCGCCAAGTCTTCAAGGCGCATCAACACGTAGATAAGGCCATAGAGCAGGGTAAAGGCGGCCAGGGCGACTAAGCCCTGTTTGCGGCTTTCAAAGACCCATCCCGCGTAGGTGGAGATCAAACCCACGGTCGCACCTGCGGCGACCAAGAAGGCACCATCGAACCCCACTCGCTCGGCAATCGACAGCAGGAGCAGATAGAAAACAATCTGAGCAAGCCCGATCAACACGTATTGAGCGGCGTGGACCCGGCGGTTTTGGCTAACTTCAAACATGAAATAGGCCAGGAACACCAAGCCCAGGAAAAGCGGCGCATATTTCAGCGAGCGTGCTACCGACTGGTAAGGATTGGCAGGTTCGATGAATGAGACGCCCAAGGCGGTTTGACCCAAGCGCGAGAGGGTGTCGGACGAACCTTGGGCCGGGACCCCGCGCGCAATGAAGGGAACGCTCCAATTCGCACTAAAGCCCTCCGGGTTGACGGTCCGAGTGGCGGGTAAGAAGCCGCCATCAAAACTGGGATGGGGCCAGTCGCTCTTGATGCTCAAAGTCGTGGTCTTGGCGTAGGCTAGAACAGCGATCCGTTCGGCACCGGAAAACGTCATGGCTGCTGTGACGCCGAACTTGGCACCCGGCATGATAATCCCTGGCGCACCGGCACCGAAGAACTTGAGGCTACCGTCGCCAGAAGGATCACGAATCGGCTTCGATTCAACGCTGGTTGACACAGCAATTTCAGAAAAGGCCGAAGCCGGCGCCACCGGCAGGGTCACGACCCCAGACTTCAACACCACGTCGGACTGAGCGCCTCGGGCATCAGACGCGCCGACCATGAGTTCCGCACGTGACCAATCAAGCTGGGCACCCTGGGGGGCTTCTGCGACGGCGTCGGTCAAATCAAACTGGGCAGTGAAGCCCAATTTGGCCACATAGACCGGCACTTTGAAGAGGGAGCGTTTGCGAACTTCCGACTTGGCAGAGACTTCTGCCCGGCCTTCCGTCGGGTAGATAACCTCTACGCCCCGAGACGGCGGAGCCTTGGGGTCTGCGGCTGGGATCAGATAGGGCACCGCCACCACCGGTCCGAGGAATGTCTGGGGTCCGCCGACAAGCCCACCGACCTCTGACACAACTTCGCGCGCCCGGTTCGTGCGATCATTGAGCAACAGAAAGACAAACAGAGCCACGACACTCATAAGGGCTGCGAGGCCGCAAACCAACAGCAGCTTCAGCCCCATGGACCGGCCTGGAATCCGTCGTTTAGCTTCACTCATGGCGGGGCTCCCTTTGTGTATTCACAGGCCTGACCTGACCTCAATAGACACGGGCTTTTGGCGGGATGTAGGCAATGTCGTTGGTCATGGTGAAATCGTGGACCGGGCGGTAGTCGATCTTGACCTTGCCGGTGGCGTCGTTGAGCCAGGTGAGCGTGTGCTTCATCCAATTCTTGTCGTCGCGATCGGGGAAGTCTTCGTGAGCGTGAGCGCCACGGCTTTCGGTGCGGTTGGCGGCACCCTCGACGGTGACGATGGCCTGGACCACAAGGTTCTCGAACTCGAGGGTTTCCATCAGGTCGGTGTTCCAGATCATGCCGCGATCTGAGACCTTGAGGTCACCACGCTTGGCCTGGACGGCCTTGAGGCGTTGAACGCCATTGGACAGACTCTCCGAGGTGCGGAACACCGCAGCGTCATCTTGCATGGCCTGCTGCATTTCTAGACGAAGGGCTGCGGTTGTGGTCTTGCCGTCTGCGTGACGCAGCTTGTCGAACCGGGCCAGATGGCCATCGGTCATGGCGGGCTTGAGCTCGGGCTGCGTGGCCCCGGCGACGATGGTGTCAGCGGCGCGTAGGGCCGCCGAGCGACCAAACACCACCAGATCGATCAGGCTGTTGGAACCGAGACGATTGGCACCGTGCACTGAGACGCAGGCCGCCTCGCCTACCGCCATCAGGCCGGGCACCACGGAGTCCGGGTTCTTGCCGGACTTGGTCACCACCTCGGAATAGAAGTTCGTGGGGATGCCGCCCATATTGTAGTGCACCGTTGGCAGGACCGGAATCGGCTCCTTGGTGACATCGACGCCGGCAAAGATCTTGGCGCTCTCAGAAATGCCGGGAAGGCGCTGGGCCAGGATCTTGGGATCCAGGTGGTCGAGGTGCAGGTGGATGTGGTCCTTCTTGGGGCCGACGCCGCGACCTTCGCGGATTTCGATGGTCATGGCGCGACTGACCATGTCGCGGGGGGCAAGGTCCTTCACGGTCGGTGCATAGCGCTCCATGAACCGCTCGCCTTCAGAATTGGTCAGGTAACCGCCCTCGCCGCGCGCGCCCTCGGTGATCAGGCAACCGGCGCCATAGATGCCGGTGGGATGGAACTGGACGAACTCCATATCTTGCAGGGGCAGACCGGCCCGCAGAGCCATGCCGCCGCCGTCGCCGGTGCAGGTGTGGGCGCTGGTGGCCGAGAAATAGGCGCGGCCATAGCCGCCGGTCGCGAGAATGACTTGCTGGGCCTGGAACCTGTGCAGAGTGCCATCGTCCAGTTTCCAGGCTGTGACGCCCCGGCAAGTGCCTTCGTCCATGATCAGGTCGAGGGCGAAATATTCGATGAAGAACTCAGTGTCCTTGGCCAGAGCCTGACCATACATGGTGTGCAGCATGGCATGGCCGGTGCGGTCGGCCGCAGCGCAGGTGCGCTGGATCGGGGCCTCGCCATAGTTCCGCGTCATACCGCCAAAGGCCCGCTGATAGATCTTGCCGTCCGGGGTGCGGCTGAAGGGCACGCCCCAGTGCTCAAGTTCGTAGACTGCGGCCGGCGCATTGCGGCACAGATACTCGATGGCATCCTGGTCGCCCAGCCAGTCGGATCCCTTGACGGTGTCGTACATATGCCAGCGCCAGTCATCCTCGCCCATATTGCCCAGGCTGGCCGATATGCCGCCCTGTGCGGCCACAGTGTGCGAACGGGTGGGGAAAACCTTGGAGATGCAGGCCGTCTTTAGCCCCGCCGCGGCGCAGCCCAGCGCCGCACGTAGGCCCGAACCGCCGGCCCCAACCACCACGACGTCATACTTATGGTCGATGAATTGATAGGTCGACATGGGATTAGACAGCGCCTCCCAGCGCGACCTTGAGAATGGAGAAAATAGCCAGGGCACCGGCCAAGACGCAGACGAACAGATTGGCGATCAGCAGCACGGCCTTGGTCGAAAGCTTGTGGATATAATCTTCGACAATGACGCGAAGGCCAGCGTGCATGTGCCAAAAGGCGATGGCGGTGAGCAGGAGCAGCAGCACGGCATTGAGCGGTTTGCCGACCCAGGCGGTGGCGGTTTGATAGTCACTGGCGGCCAGACGAATGGCTCCGAACACAGCCCAAAGCACCAGAGGAACGAGCGCCAAGGCGCTGAGCCGTTCGGCGATCCAGTGGCTGGCCCCGTGCTTGGCAGAGCCCAGGCCGCGGGCGCGACCGAGCGGGGTGCGATAATCGCTCATCAGACCGCTCCCGTCATGAGGGCTATGGCCCAGATGGCCAGGGTCGCGGCAATGGCAAAGGCGATGGCCGCAGCCCCGGTAGCATTGGCGGTTTTGACGTCCAGGCCGTTACCCGTATCCCAGACTAAGTGCCGGATGCCGTGGGCCAGATGGTAGAAGACCGCCAGCGTCAGGCCGAAGAACACGACCTTGCCCAACGGGCTGGTCAGGCAGGCTTGATACTGATCATAGGCTTCCTGGCCCGAAGCCAGGGCCACAGCCCAACCCGCCAAGATCAAGGCACCGACATAGAGCGCCACCCCACTGGCCCGATGGGCGATAGAGGTGAACATGGTCAGGTGCCAGCGCCAGTGCAGCGCAAACGGACCGCCCGAAACCAGATGCGGCGAGAGCGGTCGAGGCCTTGGGGCGTCGGTCATGGGCAATCCCGGTTGGACGTGGTGTGTCCGATTCTAAATGTCGAGCTCTGGCGGTCAACGAGCAGAATCCTGGACATTGACGCACCTTCGCGTGCGCCGAAGCTTGATTGATTTTCATATCGATTCAAGTCGCGATTGCTGTAGTCTTCCTTCGCGGGAGACGAAGGATGGCGTTTGATCTGGTAGACATGAAACTGTTCTGCGACGTGGTCGATGGCGGCAGCATCACCAAAGGCGCAGAACGCAGCGCCATTGCCTTGGCCGCAGCCTCCACCCGCATCCGCAATATGGAGCTGAGCTTGGGTGGCAAGCTGCTCACCCGCGCACGGCAGGGGGTGACCTTGACCCCGGCGGGCCGCACCCTGCTGAAACATGCACGCGCTATGCTGGCCCAGGGTGCGCGGATGCGGGAGGACCTAGCTGCCTTCTCCGGCGGCATGTCCGGCGAGATCCGGCTGTTGGCTAACACCAATGCCCTGACCGAGTTTTTGCCGGAGGCGCTATCGCTATTCCTGGCTGATCATCCCCATGTGAGCGTCGATCTGGAAGAGCGTTTGTCTGACGAGATCGTCGGGTTGATTGCCGAGGGCGTGGCCGATGTGGGGATCGTGGCCGGCACGGTGGAGATGGGTGCGCTTGAGACCTATCCGTTCCGCTCCGACCGGTTCGTCGTGGTGACGGCGGCGGGGCATGAGTTCGCTGCCCGCGAAGCTGTCGGGTTTGGCGAAGTGCTAGACCGCGACTTTGTGGGGTTGGATCGGGCCAGCTCCTTGCAGCGGTTCTTGGCTGATAAGGCGGTGCGAGCGGGCAAACCCCTGCGCCTACGGGTGCAACTCCGCAGCTTCGACGCCGTCTGCCGAATGGTGGAGTGTGGGGTCGGTGTCGGCATCGTGCCCCAGACCACTGCCCATCGCGCGGCCAAGACCATGGCGCTGGGCGTGGTGGCGTTGACCGACGACTGGGCGTTACGGGAACTACGGATTTGCGTCCGGTCGCTGGCGGAACTGCGGCCCTTTGCGCGGGAGTTGGTGGAGAGTTTGATCCTCCCTCCCCTTCATGGTGACGGAGGGCGTTAGGGGC
>JANLPK010000277.1:0-4228 GCA_031367205.1 Alphaproteobacteria bacterium | reverse complement strand
GGCGACAGGACGTTCCGGTAGACGCTCGCGGACCAGGTCCAGGGGCGATTGGTACGTGTGCAATTCACGTAGCCCCCAATAGTTGTTGAACCTAATCCGGCGTTAGCAGCGCTTTTGAGGACTTCGGGTCCGCCGGAGCCGTGCGAAATAGGGTCGATGCCCCCCGATGTAAAGCGGTTTTTTTTGAGCGCGCGAAACCCCCACCAAACCCAAGCCCCGTCAGGGTTTGCGCAAGGCTTTGTGCAGCAAGGAATCGTGATGTTCTACAGCCCAGCCGGACGATGTGAATCTAGGTGGCATTTTGTTGCGTCACGGGCGCGTTTCACAAGCGGCGCTGGACCGTCCCCATCGCCCTATGTCATGAAGCGGTTGCAAGGATGTCTGATCAAGGCGGACTTGGCCTTGCACGCGACGATCCGGGGAAGTTCGCTATCCATGCCTGAAGCCGCCGTCCTATCGGTTCGCAACATTGCCAAGAGCTTCGGTGCGCGCCGGGCGTTGGACGGGGTGACGCTCAATGTCGCCAAGGGCGAGATGGTCGCCCTGATCGGGCCCTCCGGTTCGGGCAAATCGACCCTGCTGCGCTCGATCAGCGGATTGCAGACCATTGACGCCGGCGGGGGTGCCATCGAGGCGTTTGGCGTGGCAGTGCAGGCCGACGGCAAGATCTCAGGCCGGGTGCGCGAGGCCCGCATTCGGATCGGGTTTATCTTTCAACAGTTCAATCTGGTGGGGCGGCTGTCGCTGTTCACCAATGTGGCGCTCGGCAGCTTGGGACGTATTCCCTTTGTGCAGGGCCTGCTCGGGGCCTGGCCGCGGGAAACCCAGAACGCTGTGATGGCGGCCCTGGCGCGGGTAGGGGTGGCCGAATATGCCGCCCAGCGGGCCAATACGCTGTCTGGCGGGCAACAACAGCGCGGGGCAATTGCGCGCGCGCTGGTGCAGAAGGCCAAGATTATCCTGGCCGATGAGCCGGTGGCGTCGCTTGATCCTGTCTCGGCGCGCAAGGTGATGGAAATCCTGCGCGATCTGAACCGCACAGACGGCCTGACGGTGGTGGTGACCCTGCATCAGGTGGATTATGCAATGCGTTATTGCGACCGCGTGATCGCGCTCAAGGCCGGTAAGATGGTCTATGATGGCACACCCGCAGGGCTGGAAACCAAGCAGCTGATCGATATCTACGGCCCGGAATACGAGGACGTATTCTGGGAAGGAGCGCCCAAATGACCCCGTTTCATCGTCGCAATTTTCTGCTGACGGCCGCCGGATTTAGTGCGCTGAGCTTGGCGGCCTGCGGCAAGACCACCGAGCAGGCCCCCGATGGCGTCACGCGACCTCTGCGGTTTTCCATCGTCGCTCCCGAGGCGGCCTCCAGCCTAGAAGCGTTCTGGAAGCCGATCATCGCCGACATGGTCAAGACCACGGGGCTGAAAATCGTGCCGTACTTTGGAGCCAACTATACGGCGCTCGTGGAGGCGTTGCGGTTTAAGCAGACCGACTTCGGGTGGTTCACCAATTTCTCAGGGCTTGAGGCTGTGCGGCGGGGCGGCGGTGAGGTGTTTGCCCGCACCTTTGATCCCTCGGGAGATGACGGTTATCGCGGCGTGGTCATCGTGCCGGCCAAGAGCAAGCTGACCTTGGAAGACGTGATGAAGTGCGACAAGACGCTCAGCTTTGGGATCGGGGATGCCAAGTCGACCTCGGGCACGCTGGCACCGAAGACCTATTTGTTCGGCGCGGCCGGAATTGACGTAAACGCCTGTTTCAAGACTGTGAAATCGGCCAACCACAATTCCAATCTGATGGGTGCCGCCAATGGGGTGCTGGACGTGGCCACTGGCAACACCACCTCGCTGCGACTGCAGCGAGAGCGCGACAGGGACTTGGCGGCAAAAGGCATGCCGACCATCGCCGATAAGGTCAGGGTGATCTGGACATCGCCGCGCTTGCCGGAAGACCCGATCGTTTGGCGCAAGGATCTCGATCCGGCGGTGAAGGAGAAGCTGCGGCAATTCTTCCTGACCTATGCTCAGGGCGACGGGCCGGAGGCCGAACGCCAGCGCGGGCTGTTGGCCAAGATCTCCATCGGGGGGTTCAAGCCGGCGGACGACAATCACCTGTTGCCGGTGCGCGAGATGGAGGCATCGGAGCTGCTACAAGAAGCCACGCGCTCCAAGGACCCGGCCAAGATCGCTCAAGCCCAGAAGGCCTTCGACGGGATCAAGACCGAGGAAGCCACGCTGCAGGCCAAGACCGGCCAACCGGCGACGGCGCAATAGATCATGACGCTCGCGATTGATCCGGCTCTTCTAGAGCCACCCGTGCGCCCACTTGGGCAGAGGCTGTTCGACTTCGGCCTATGGGGCGGTATCATCGTGCTGCTAGTCTTGAGCTTCGGGCCGGCGGAATTGAACAAGTTCCCGCTGTTGTTCGCCAATTCGCAGAACATGCAGCAGTTCGGTGCCGGCTTCCTACATCCCGATTTTTCCAACTGGCAGGACCTGATCGGCAAGATGTGGCTGACCATCCAGATGGCTCTCTGGGGCACCACCCTAGCCATCTTGATCGCGGTACCCATGGGTCTGCTCGGCGCGCGCAATGTCGCTCCGGCCTATATCCAGCTACCGGTGCGTAGGTTGATGGATTTGGTGCGCTCGGTGCCGGACCTGGTGATCGGCACGGCGTTTCTGGTGGCGGTGGGATTAGGGCCGTTTGCAGGCGTGCTGGCCCTGTCGCTCAATACCGGCGGGGTCTTGGCCAAGCTGTTCGCCGAGGCAGTGGAGTCCATCGACCGAGGGCCGGTCGAGGGGGTGCGGGCCACGGGCGCCGCACCGCTGCAGGAGGTGGTCTGGGGGGTGATCCCCCAAGTTGCCCCGCTCTGGACCTCGTACGCCCTCTACCGGTTTGAATCCAACAGCCGAAGCGCCACGGTGCTGGGCCTGATCGGGGCGGGCGGGATCGGTCAGATCCTGTTCGACAGCATGAACAGCTTTAACTATTCGCTGACGGCGGCGATCTCGATTGTCATCGTCTGCGCCGTGACGATCATCGACCTGCTGAGCCAGACCATCCGGTCGCGCTTGCTTTAGTGTGACTCCGCATACGGGGCGGAGGTGGTCTTTAGGATGACGCCGTGGGTAGAATCGGCGATGCCGATCAGCACAAATTGCACGGCCATGGCGCAGAGGATCAGGCCCAACACGCGCACCACAATGGTCAGGCCGATCTTGCCCAACAGCCGCGAGATGAGCGGGCTGGCCCAGAAGCTAAGCATGGTGGCGAGCGCGATGATGCTGATGACACCCATCCCGATGGCCAAGCCGGTGGGGCCGTAGGTCTTGGCCTCACTGGCATAGATGATGACGGTGGAGATCGCGCCGGGACCGATCAGCAAGGGCATGGCGAAGGGCACGATCATCTGTTCGAACCGCGCGCGGGCCTGGGCTGTGGTGGAGCCTTTGGTGGGTTTCTTGTCGGCCTCGAACTTGGCGGTGAAGTCGTCACGAACCATCTCTAAGCCCATCAAGAAGAGGATGATGCCGCCGGCGATGCGGAAGGCGGCCAGCGAGATGCCGAAGAACTCCAGGAGTGCCAAGCCGGTGAAGTAGAAGAAGGTCAGGAACACCAGCACGAACAGCGATACATAGAAAGCGATCAGTCGCGATTCCCGACCCCGCACGCCGTTGGTTGCGGCGGCGAATAGTGGGACATTGCCGATCGGATCGATCAGGGCAAAGAGGGCGATGAAGAAGTTGACGGCGAAGTCTTGCGGGCTCATGGCTGCCTCTTAGCCTAATTTGTTTCTCGCGCCGACCCCGCCTTGGGAGAGTATTGCCATGTCCCTGCTTGCCGCTGAAGTCACCGTGAAGGCTGACCCACGTTTGATCGTGCCGCTGGATTTGCCGACGGTGGCCGAGGCTAGGGCGGTGGTGGAGACCCTTGGGGAGGCCATCAGCTTCTACAAGGTGGGACTCGAACTGTTCGCCACCGGTGGCGGCATGGGCCTAGCCCACGAGCTAAAAGCCCAGGGCAAGCAGGTGTTCCTCGATTGGAAACTGCACGATATCGGCGCGACGGTGCAGCGCTCGGCGGCGGTGTTGGCTGAGGCGGGCTGTGATTTCCTCACCGTGCATGGTGAGCCCCAGGTGATGAACGCCGCTGTGCGTGGGCGGGGGCGCTCGGGCCTGAAGGTCTTGGCGGTAACGGTGCTGACCAGCCTGTCGGA
>JANLPK010000254.1:0-26095 GCA_031367205.1 Alphaproteobacteria bacterium | reverse complement strand
TAAGGCGGTGGTGATTTCTGCTCCCTATGCGACGCACTTGATCGTTACGGCGCGAACCGGCGGCTCGCAGCGGGAAGCCGGTGGCGTGTCGGTATTTATCGTGCCCAAGGATGCCAAGGGCGTGACCACGCGGGACTATCCCACCGTGGACGGGTTCCGGGCCTCGGAAGTCTATCTCGAGAATGTGTCGGTACCGGCTGAGAACCTGGTTGGACCGGAGGGTCAGTCCCTGGCCCTGGTGGAACAGGTGCTGGATGAGGCCCTGGCCGCGACCTGTGCCGAGGCCTGCGGCGTGCTGCGCAAACTGCATGAGGGCACGCTGGAATACACCAAGCAGCGCAAGCAGTTTGGCCAGCCGATTTCGTCTTTCCAGGTGCTGCAACACCGGATGGTCGACATGTTCATCCAGCTCGAGCAGTCGATTTCCATGACCTATATGGCGACGATCAAGCTCAGTGAGAGCGCCGATGAGCGGGCCAAGGCAGCTTCGGCGGCCAAGGTGCAGATCGGCAAGGCGTGCAAGTTTGTCGGCCAAAACGCCATCCAGCTGCACGGCGGCATGGGCATGACCGACGAAATGGCCATTGGTCACTACTTCAAACGCGCGACGATGATTGAGGGGGCCTTTGGTTCGACGGACCATTATCTGGCGCGTTACGAAGGTTTGAGCCTCGGCAAGGTGGCCTAGGGCGCGGTGGGCTGGTGGACAACAAGGTGGTTGGGTTTTCGGAGACCTTGACGGCCCTGCGGTTCATCCGGCGCGCGCCTGCTGCAGGAGGCGCGCTTGGACGAGGCTGAAGACCTGATGGTGCTGGTGCCGGCGCTGTTGCAGAGCCTGGAAGTGCTGGGGTTTGTGGCGCGGCATCTGAACCCAGCCGATCTTTGTGAATTGATGGAGGCGATTGGCGAGCCGGAGGTTGCTCTGGTTGAGGCAAGGCCGAGGCTTGAGACATGGCCCGACCGCATAGCTGATCTGCGAACGGCTCTGCAGACGGCTAGCGATCAGGTGCTCACGTCATTTGAACGATTGCGCGAGGCCGCTGGCCCGGGAGACGGCATTCGATTGGCTTATCGTGCTCTGCGCGGTCTGCCCCTCGCCGAGGAGGCGCTCTATCCCTTCGCGGCCCAACTGGCACCGATCAGCAGATACTTCCTTCAGAATGGCCTGCGGGGTGATGCGGCTTTGCTGGAGCGTCTCGCACAGGGCTCGGGTCGAGATGACGTGGGTGTGGCGCACTTCGACAATGAGGCGGGCTCCCGAGGCGGGTTTTCGCTCTACGTGCCGGAGACCTATTCGCCGGGAGTGGCAGCGCCGCTGGTGATGGCGCTGCATGGCGGCGGCGGGAACGGGCGGGGGTTCCTGTGGAGTTGGTTGCGGGATGCGCGAAGTCGCGGAGCCATTCTGATTGCGCCGACGGCGGTGGGGGACACCTGGGCCTTGTCTGGATTGGATCGTGATACGCCAAACCTGATGCGGATGCTGGCCTTCGTGACCGAGCGATGGAACGTCGAACCCACGAGGCTGCTGCTGACTGGCATGAGTGATGGGGGCACGTTCAGCTATGTGTCGGGGCTGGAACCTCGTTCCCCCTTCACCCATTTGGCTCCGGTGGCGGCGGCCTTCCATCCGATGTTGGCACAGATGGCAGATCCAGAGCGATTGACTGGATTGCCGATCTTCATCGGACATGGGGCGCTCGACTGGATGTTCCCCATCGATATGGCGCGGGAGGCGCAGGGAGCCCTTTCGACGGCAGGCGCAGACGTGACCTATCGCGAGGTTGCCGACCTCAGTCACACCTACCCGCGTGAGCTGAATGCGGAGATCCTGGACTGGCTCAGCCAATCGAAGGCATAAGGTCACCTTCTCAATCTACCGGGACTACCCCCCCTTGATCAGATTCAACAACGGGTTTCGGCGTCACTCTACTTGGGGCCACTCCCTCTCAAATTCGGCGCGACAGACCATTATTTCTAAGAACGGGCTAGGTGGGGTGTGCATGACGTTTTCGGTGCGAGCCGTGCCGCGTAGTAGGTCAAACTATTCTATGTTGTGATCGGTCCAGTGGGCGGGCGGGATTAATTCAAAAACGCTGTTGTTGCTGCGTTTCCCCCAAGCCGTCACAGTACCATCATGGGCTAGTTGACGAAATCGAGCCAAATTCTCGTTGGCTTGGTTTTTGGCGCTGGCAGCTGCGTCCAAGAACGACCGGCCCCAATCTCCGAGCTCCGCATATGCGAGGGCTTCGGAAAGAGTGGCGTCCCTTTTTGGAGCGCGGGTGACTGCCATGTTTAAGGATGGGGTCGTGCGCCCTTCGGCGTTGCGCTCTAGATGATGAACGTGAACCGGTCGCCATACCCTCCAAAGCAAAACGCCAACCACGATCAGTGCGATCGTCCAACCCATTTGATCAGCGGACACAGTCACTCGGAGCCATCGGCCAATGGCGTCAGAGACCGGGTCGAGTACCTTCCAGGCGGCCAGCACTTTTTGAATGACATACGAAGCTGGTGCGCCCAGCGCGACGCTGCAGACCGTGAGGATCGCCTTATTTTGAATGTCCGCCCGGGTAATTCGATTTGCCACGCGTCTTCGCCCCGACCTGAGTCGATGGTACTATACCAACCCAAGGCCCAAATAGAGAAAGGGGTTGATCCTCCGATTTGCAATATCGTATGCGATATTGTATGGGACCCTAATGCGATGGCTTTTGGACACCGCTACTCTGGTTGCAGCTGTGCGAAGCTCAGCGGGTGCGTCGAATCGTCTCTTGATCGCGGGACTGGAGCGTCGGTTCGTGATGTTGGTTTCAACGCCCATGTTGATTGAATATGAAGCTGTGCTGACTAGGCCTGAACATCTCATGGCGTCTGGTCTGTCGGCGGGTGAGGTCGGTGCCGTGCTCGACGCGGTTGCCGCAACAGCCGATCCGGTTCGACTGGCGTTCCATTGGCGGCCAGCGGCTCGCGATGCCGACGATGATATGGTCTTGGAGACAGCGGTGAACGGTCAAGCCGACGCCATCGTGACTTTCAATGTTCGCGACTTCACCGGGGTTGCCGGTAAGTTTGGTGTGGATGTCCTAACGCCCAGCCAAGCCCTAAAACAGTTGGAGGTAAGAATATGAGAACAAGTAATTTTGCTCTGAGGCTACAACCTTCATTGCTGGATGAGGCGCGCAAACTCGCGGCCTCGGAAGGTGTGGCTTTGAATCAATTGATCAATGTTGCCGTGGCGGAGAAATTGTCAGCGCTTCGGACCGAGACCTATTTCGCCGAGCGGGCGGCGCGAGCGGATATTCCCAAGGCGATTGGAATCCTTCGGAGCACCGGCAAGGGCAATCCGCCAATGAAGGGCGACGAGCTGTTGGACTGAAACATCAGCGGGTTGGCTCAGCCCACCGAGGCCATGAGCCTCTCGCGCTCGGCCATCATCTCGGCCCGGAAGCTGGCCTTCGACCAGAGGCGGTAGTCGCCCTGCGCATAGGCCTGGGCATTGCGGTGGTAGAGGAAGGCATTCATCCGGTTGGCCAGGGAGCTGTCACGGGTCTTGGTGACTGCACCGGGGGAGCCCATCACGATGGAATGGGGCGGGATGACGGTGCCCTCTTTCAGGAAGGCACCGCCGGCGATGATTGAGCCTTCGCCAATGACACAGCCATCCATGATGGTGGCACCAATGCCGATGAGGCAGGCCTCGCCCATGGTGCAGCCGTGCAGGGTGACGTGATGGGTGATTGAACAATCAGCTCCGATGAGCGTGCCAGTGCCGCTGCCCACATGGATCATCACGAAGTCTTGGATATTGGTGCGCGGGCCGATGACCACCCGGTCGCTCTCGGCACGAACCACAACATTGCACCAGATTGAGGCCTCCGCCGCGATCTCGACCTCGCCGAAGATGCGGGCTGTGGGGTCAATATAGGCGGCGCCGAGATCGCGAACGTCGGGGCCGAGAAAGGGGGAGGTGAGCATGGGGTGGCCGGTTCCAGATTGAGTTGGCCGACAACTTGTCAACCGGACGCTGGCATGTCCATCCTGGCGTGCGGGAACTGAGGACGGCGGCAATGGATCAATCGGTCGGATTGGTAGTGCGAGGTTTCATTTTCTTGACCCTGTTCATGTTGGTCACGATTTTCCTACCGGCCGGGACGTGGAACTACTGGCAGGCCTGGGTCTATCTGGCAGTCTTTTTCGCGGCCACCACTTGGGTCACGGTCTATCTTTGGCGGCACGACAAGGCGCTGATGGTCAGGCGATCATCGGCTGGACCCACTGCCGAGAAGGACCCTGCTCAGCGACGGATTCAAACCTTCACGTCCCTGTGTTTTCTGGCACTGATGGTGGTTCCTGGCCTTGATCACCGATGGGGATGGTCTCAGGTTCCGCCGATCTGGGTACTTGTCGGTGACGTTCTAGTGGTGATCGGGTTTGCCGCCATCCACGAGGTTTATCGCGAGAACACCTTTGCTTCGGCCACGGTTGAGGTTGCCGAGGGGCAGACAGTGATATCCACCGGGCTTTATGGGGTGGTCCGACATCCCATGTATTCCGGGGGTTTGATCATGATCCTCGGCACGCCGCTGGCGCTCGGATCCTGGTGGGGCTTGATCGTCTGGCTGTTCCTCGTGTTGGGGATCGTCTGGCGGTTGTCGGATGAGGAGCGCGTGCTGGTCCGCGATTTACCGGGCTATGACGCCTATCGAGGACGGGTTCGGTATCGATTGATCCCAGGCATTTGGTGAGCGCCGCGCCGAAAGGGTTTGCCGGGCCTCACCAACCCGGCCTAAGCCCCCATCCATGCCCTTTCGCGACTTCGCCCTGCTGACCTTCGTGTGTCTAGCTTGGGCGGCAAACAACATTGTCTCCAAGTTCGCGGTGACTCACCTGGGTGTGCCGCCGATGTTCTATGCGGCCATGCGGTTTGCCGTGGTGTTGGCAGTGACCTTTCCCTGGCTGCGCAACCTGCCGCGTCCGATTTGGAAACTGGCGTTGGTTGGATTGATGATGGGGGGCGGGACCTTCTCACTGGTGTTCATGGCGCTGAAGACCTCCAGCCCGTCGGCGGTGGCGATTGTCAGTCAGTTAGGTGTGCCGATCACGGCGCTGTTGTCGTTCTTCATGTTGGGAGAAAGGCTGAGCCCCCGGCGGCTGGTGGGGATGGGGCTTACGATTGCCGGGGTGTTGTTGGTGATGTGGAACCCCCAAGGTTTTGCTGTCTCAACCGGATTGTTGTTCGTGGTCGCGGCCTCCTGTTTCGGGTCGTTCGCCGCCGTGATGATGAAGCAGATGGAGGGGGTCAAGCCGATGCAGTTTCAGGCGATGGTGGGGCTGGCTTCCTTCGTGCCGACCATCGGCCTTTCGATCCTGTTTGAACCGGGCAATGTGGAGGCTGCACGCGCGGCGGGATGGCCTTTCGTGGCGGCGGTGCTGTTCTCGGGGCTGTTCGTATCGGTGGTGGCCCACACCCTCTATTACGGGCTGATCCAGCGGCACGAGGCGACGTTGATTTCGCCGCTGACCTTGATGACTCCCCTGGCGACCATTGGGCTTGGGGTGCTGTTGACCGGGGATGTGTTCGACCTGCGGATCGCCTTGGGCACAGCCCTTGCGCTGGCCGGCGTTCTGGTGATCGCCCTGCGGCGTAATCAGGTCTGGGCCCTGGCTCTTGCGGTTCGTAACCGCTGGCCATAATCACGGAGCATGACCGTGATCGACGCGCCCTCGCCAAATTTCGACCTGCGCAAGACTCCGCCGGCCATGATCGTCCTGCACTATACCGGCATGCAGACCGGCGAAGGGGCGCTGGCGCGGTTGCGTGACCCTCAGGCCAAGGTGAGCTCGCACTATCTGGTGGAAGAGGACGGTCGGGTGTTTGGGCTGGTGGCTGAGGCGCGCCGAGCTTGGCACGCAGGGGTGTCGTCCTGGCGGGGCGAGAGCGACATCAATGGCCGGTCGGTGGGGATTGAGATCGTCAATCCGGGACACGAATACGGCTATCGGCCCTTTCCCCAGGTGCAGATTGACGCTGTGATCGCCTTGGTCGGCGATATCCGTACCCGCTGGACGATTGAGGACCGTGACATTGTCGGTCACTCTGATGTGGCCCCTGATCGCAAGGATGATCCCGGCGAGTTGTTTCCCTGGAAGCAGCTGTTCCTAGCGGGGCACGGGCTGTGGTTGGAACCGCCCGCTGCGCCGGGTGCGCCGCTGGGTGAAGGCGAGGCGGGAGCGGGGGTGTTTGCCCTGCAGGCTGGGTTTACGCGGTTGGGTTATGATTGCGCACCCTCAGGCAAGTTTGACGGTCACACGACCGCTGTGGTGAAGGCTTTTCAGAGGCATTGGCGGCAGGAGAGGGTAGACGGAATTGCCGACGGCGAAACCCGGGCGCGGCTGATCGCTCTGCTGAGACTGGGCACCTGATGCATCCGGCCAACGCCTTCAAGGTCGAGGATGAGGGCACCCTGCTGGCGCATTTGGGCCGCTACCCGTTCGTGACCCTTGCAGCGGCCCCAGAGGGCAAGCTGCTGCTCGCTCAGGCCCCCGTGGTGGTGCGTCGGCGCGATGGGGCAGTTGTGCTGGATTTCCACCTGTCGCGGGGCAACGCCTTGGCACCTTTCATGACGATCGGGTTTGCGGCGGTGATGCTGAGCCAAGGCCCCGACGCCTATATCAGCCCTGATTGGTACGGCGTGGAGGACCAGGTTCCGACCTGGAACTATGTGAGCGTCGAGGCGCAGGGCAGGGTTGAGCCGATGGACGACGCGGGGCTCGTGGCGCTGTTGGACGGCCTGTCGACCCAGGAGGAGGCGCGTCTTATGCCCAAAGCGCCTTGGACCCGTGACAAGATGTCTGATGGCCGATTTGAGGCGATGACGCGGATGATTGTGGGCGGCAGCCTGCGCGTGGAGCGGCTGGAGGGGACGTTTAAGCTGGGTCAGAACAAGACTGAAGCGGCGCGCACTGGGGTCGTTGCGGCCCTGGGCGATCATCCCATCGGTGTGCTGATGGCGCAGCTATGACGCTGGGCCTCGCCAAGCACGAGCTTAGGGTTGACGCCTATCACCTTGCTCCGTTGGCCGAGTGCGACGCCCCGGGATTGCTGGCGATGTTCGGCGATCCTGCGGTGGCGGAATTCATGGATATCGAACCGCTGGAGGATATCTCACAAGCCCGGGATATCGTCGATTGGGCTCGAGAATTGGCCGGCGATGAGCGGGGATTGCGCTGGTCCATCCGGCGGGTTGGGCAACCGGATCTGATTGGCACCGTAGGATTTAACAGCCTGGAATTGGAGCGGGGGTGCCGCGGCGAGATCGCCTATGACCTGGTTCGCGCCGAGTGGGGCAAGGGCGTGATGAGTGCCATTTTGCCCCATGTGCTGAGCTTTGGGTTTCGCACCTTGGGTCTGCACCGACTGGAAGCGATGGTGACGGTGGGCAATATGCGGTCGTGTAAGTTGTTGGAACGACACGGGTTTGTTTGCGAGGGAACCCTGCGAGACCATGCCTATTGGAAAGGCGCGTTCTGGGATCAGCTGATCTATGCGCGGCTGGCCGATTGACCGCAAGGGCGTGACCCGTCACTGATCTGCGCGGAACCAGACGGCTGGGTGATCGCGCTTGTCTTCGGGCAGGCGAGGAAAGTCCGGGCTCCACTTCGACAGGGTGGTGGGTAACACCCACCGGGGGCGACCCCAGGGATAGCGCCACAGAGAGCAGACCTCCTCCCTGCGTCGAGACTTCGGGAGGCACGCCTTCCAGAGCCTTGGTGTCGGAAGGGAAGGGTGAAAGGGTGCGGTAAGAGCGCACCGCGGACCTGGCGACAGGAACGGCATGGCAAGCCCCACCCGGAGCAAGACCGAATAGGGACCTCGCGCCCTCCTTCGCTCATTGAGCTTCGGAGGGTAGGGCCGTCGAAGGCGTGAGAGGTTCGGGTAGGTCGCGAGAACCGGCCAGTAATGGTCGGTCCAGAGGAATGATCGCCCAGGCCTGCGCAAGCGGGCGGGACAGAACCCGGCTTATAGGCCGTCTGGTTTCCAAATTCGACTTTTGTCCACAGAAGACCTGACAGTGTGGGCGTTGCTTAATAAGTTCTATGTATGTTCTGTGAATAGTTAGTGGATGTTAACTATAAAGTCCAGATTAGCCGTTGTTTCTGTGCAAATTTGACCCTTAGAGTCATTGTGTCCCGGTTTCTCCCATGTTAACCCAGTTTTGTCCTGTGAAGGGCGAATGGGGTCCGTGCGCGGGGGGCGTGCGGGAGGGCCCAGGCAGATTGCGAATTGGGACAGGGCGGGATGTTCGTCTCGACGTTCGAAAAGCAACTGGACATTAAACGGCGCATCTTGGTGCCGCAGGAATTTCGCGCCCAGGTTTCCGGAGCCATTGACGGCATTATCTGTTTTCCCTCGCTGGAAGCCGACTGCATCGAAGGTGGCGGCAAAGCCTTGCTGGATCGTTATCTCGGGGTGATCGACGAGTTAGATTTCGGCGACGAGCTTCGTTCGGCTCTGGAGCACACGGTGTTGGGGGGGCAGGTTTCCCTGAGCTTTGACACCGCCGGTCGGGTGACCTTGCCAGAGTTACTCTGCGAGACCTACGGCTTGAAGGACTGGGTGGTTTTGACCGGGCTCGGTGACCGCTTCCAGATTTGGGACCGCGAAGCGTTCAAGGCTTACCGCGCCGAAAAGCTCGCCTATGGTCGTCGTGAGCTGCCGCTCTTGCGCGCGGCCGAGCGCGCGGCCCGGATTGCGGGCAGCCAATGACCGACACCCAAGCTCACGTTCCGGTATTGATGGCTGAGGTGCTGGAAGCGCTCGCGCCTTTGACAGGTAGCTTGGTGGTGGACGGAACCTTCGGGGCCGGTGGATACAGTCGTGCCATCTTGAGCGGTGGGGCTCAGGTTGTGGCCTTTGATCGTGATCCCAGTGCTGGGCGATTTGCGGAGGGTTTGGGTCAAAACTTCCGACTGGTGGAAGACCGGTTCTCACGGATGGCCGATGAATTGGGAGACGCCTCGGTGGATGGAGTGGCCCTGGATCTAGGCGTTTCATCGATGCAGCTGGATGAAGGCGAACGCGGGTTTTCCTTCATGCGCGATGGACCCTTGGACATGCGGATGGGCGCAGACGGGCAAACGGCGGCCGACCTGGTCAATTCCGCAGACGCAACAGAACTGGCGCGTATCCTTTATGTTTACGGCGAGGAGCGGCAGTCGCGCAGAATTGCGGCGGCCATCGTGCGACGGCGCGCCGATCAGCCCTTCAGTAGGACCCTGGAATTTGCAGGTTTCGTGGAACGTGTCCTCGGAGGGCGCAAGGGCGCAAAGGTTCACCCCGCAACGCGCACTTTTCAGGGGCTTCGGATCGCAATCAATGACGAACTCTCGGAACTGGAAGCCGGACTGGTCGCGGCTGAGCGGATCCTAAAGCCGCAAGGTCGACTGGCCGTGGTGACCTTCCACTCGCTGGAAGACCGGATCGTCAAATCGTTTCTCACAATCCGAGCTGGCCGCACGCCTGGAGGGTCGCGCCATGCGCCGCCGGTTCCAGCCCTAGCGGCCCCGAGTTTCCAACTGCAATTCAACGGTGCGCACGCGCCATCGGCCACTGAGGTCGACGGCAATCCGCGAGCGCGCTCAGCCAAGCTTCGGGCGGCTGTCCGCACGTCCGAGCCCGTGTGGAGGCAAGCCGCATGAACGTGATCACGCGCCGGTTTTGGGGATTTCGCGTTCTGGACGTAGCCGCCCTGGGATTGTTGATCCTCGTGATCCTGTGGGTCTATTTGGCCAAGACGATCGCCGGCGGAGAACGCTCCCAGATCGCCTCGGTAGAGCGCCAGATTAGCGAGCAGCAAGACCGCATTCGTCTGTTGCAGGCTGAGGTCGCTCACCTGGAGCGGCCAGACCGGTTGGAGCACCTCTCGATTTCCTATCTGAATTTGGGGCCTATTCAGGCCAGTCGCGAGACCACGCCTGAGGACTTGCCACGCGACCTGACGATTGCACCGGTCGTCCCTAAGGGGCCAGCGCTATGAGCCTGGTGCACAACGGATTTCCGACCCCGACTTGGCGCTGGTTGAAGGATCGGCTCTGGCGACTGGAACATGCGTTTGAGCGCGCTAAGGTCTCCGGCCGACCGGGGGACGATACGCGAATTCGGATTTTCGTAATCCTCACATTGTTCAGTATCGGATTTTTGGGTCTGGCGGCCGGCGCCACCAAGATGGCGGTATTTCCGACTGCTGGTCGCAGTAGCGCCGACCTTAGCGCCAAGGGCACGGCGCGCACCGATTTGGTAGACCGCAACGGTGAGATGCTAGCCCTGGATCTGTTGCACTACGGACTCTATCTCGACCCGCGCGAGATTTGGGATCCGGCGGAGACCCGTGCAGCGCTCATTGCGACATTGCCAAACCTGCCGCCGGCCAAGATCGACAAGGCGCTGAGCGCCAAGAAGCGGGTGTTTCTGGTTCGCGCCCTGACACCCGAAGTCCGCGCGCGCATTCATGATCTAGGCTTGCCTGGGGTGATATTTGAGCCGGAGCAACACCGCATCTATCCCTTGGGTCAGACAGCGTCTCACCTGATCGGCTTTGCGGACTCCGGTGGACAGGGAACCGCTGGGGTCGAGCAGGGTCTTAATGCGAACATTCGCAACCTCGCCAAGGCCAAAACGCCTGTGGCGTTGTCGATTGATCTGCGTGTTCAGGCCGCTCTGGAGGATGAGCTCGGGAAGGCCGCAGCTGAATTTTCACCCCGCGGTGCAGTGGGCGTGGTGACCAATGTGCGAACCGGCGAAGTCTTGGGGATGGCCAGCTGGCCGACCTTTGATCCCAACCAGCCGGGTCAAGCTTCTGAGGATGCGAAACTCAATCGTGCAGCGGCATCGGTCTATGAAATGGGATCGACCTTCAAAGCGTTCACGGTGGCCATCGGCTTGGATACTGGGGTGGCGACCCCGAGCTCGACCTTCGACGCCCGAACGCCCTATCAACTGGGTTACAGAACGATCAACGACTACCACGCAGCTCATAAGATCCTGACCCTGGTCGAAGTGTTCCAGCATTCGTCGAACATCGGGACCGCAAGGCTTGCCGAGAGCATAGGAGCCATCCGTCTAAGTCACTATTTTGGCGGTTTGGGTCTCCTTAAGGCGGCTCCCATCGAATTGAAGGAGTCTGCTCGGCCTCTGACCCCGAAGGTCTGGAATATCGACGCGGTGGCTTCCACCTCGTTCGGCCATGGGATGAATGTCAGCCCCTTGGCGCTATCAAGGGCCATGGGAGCTCTGCTGAACGGCGGAACTTTGGTGCCACTGACCATCAAGAAGTTACCGCCGAATGCCCAGGTCAACGGCACCCGGGCCATACAAGATAAGACCTCCCGCGAAATGCTGCAGATCATGCGGGCCAATGTTACCGGTGGGTCCGGTGGCAAGGCTGATGTGCCGGGTCTGAGTGTCGGGGGAAAAACCGGCACAGGCGAGAAGGTCGATCCTGTAACCCACACCTATAGCAACACTAAGCAGGTGTCGTCATTTGCAGCCGTCTTTCCAACGGAGGGTGCGACAACAGCCGACCGCTACTTCGTCTTGATCCTTCTGGATGAACCGCATGCAACCGCCAAGACCTTTGGCTTCTCAACGGGTGGATGGGTCGCGGCACCGGCTGCCGGCCGCGTGATCGCCCGCATTGCGCCTTTCCTGGGCGTTCAACGTCAGCCGGAATTGATCAAGGTGGCGGCGGCACCCGCCAAGGCGAACCCCGGGGATGCCCGGTGAGTGCAAGACTATCCGAGCTGGTGATGCGCGAAATGTCGGTGGACCCGGTGATCACCGGCGTGACCGCTGATAGCCGCAGGGTCACCGTCGGGTCGCTGTTTGCCGCACTGCCCGGGTCAAAGATCGATGGTCGAGATTTCGCGACCGGTGCGGTGGCAGCTGGGGCGGCAGCCGTGCTCGCCGCAGAGGATATTCCGGGGCTTGGAGTGCCGGTGGTCGTTGTTGCTGACGCGCGCCGTGCCTACGCCTTGGCGGCAGCCAAATTCTGGGAGCGCCAACCTTCCACCGTGGTCGCGGTGACTGGGACCAACGGCAAGACCTCGGTGGCTACATTCTGCCGACAGATATTCACCGCCTGCGGCCATCGCGCGGCCAGTATGGGCACCTTGGGTGTTCTGGCTACCGGGCCGGACGGATTTCTGGAGCAACTGACGCCGCCGGGTCTGACGACGCCGGATTCTGCGGATGTGGCGCAGCTCATGGCCGGGTTGGCGGATCGCAAGGTGACCCACCTGGCGTTGGAGGCCTCGTCTCACGGCATCGATCAGCGGCGTTTGGATGGGGTAAGTCTGGTTGCCGCCGGTTTCCTCAACCTGACCCAGGATCATTTGGACTATCACGGTACGATGGGGGTCTATCGGGCTGCCAAGCTGCGACTGTTTGAGGCCCTGTTGCCGCGCGGTGGAACCGCCGTGCTGAACGCAGATTCTGACGCCTATGAAGTCTTTGCCTCGGCGGCAGTCACCGCGGGTCAATCGGTGATGTCGGTGGGTGAGGCGGGCCAGGGGATCAAACTGCTCAGTCGGCGTTTGGTGCCTGGTGGGCAGGTTCTCAGCCTGGACTATCAGGGTCGGCAGTTTGACGTGCACTTACCGTTGGCTGGGGGTTTTCAAGCTTCGAATGCCTTAGTCGCGGCGGGATTGTGCATTGCTGCGGGGGAAGCGCCGCAAGCGGTGTTCGCAGCCTTGGGCCGGTTAGAAGGCGCGCCTGGGCGGATGCAGCGGGTCGGCACCGGCGCAAAGGGCGGCGAGGCCTATGTTGACTATGCTCACACCCCCGATGGCTTGGAGACTGTGCTGACGGCTCTGCGGCCGCATGTCACGGGCAAGCTCGTGGTGGTGTTTGGGGCCGGGGGTGACCGTGATCGGGGCAAACGGCCCTTGATGGGGGAAATCGCCGCCCGCTTGGCCGACGTAGCTATCGTGACCGATGACAATCCGCGCAGTGAGCTGTCGGCGGTGATCCGTGCCGAAGTCATGGCTGGAGCGAGCGGCCTGCAGGAGATTGGCGATCGCCGGGCGGCCATTCGGGCCGGCGTCACGCTGCTGGGCGCGGGTGACGTGCTGGTGGTGGCCGGCAAGGGGCATGAGCAGGGTCAGACTATCGCTGGTGTGGTGCACCCGTTTGACGACGTGGCTGAGACGTCCCAGGCTCTGGAGCGTGATCATGGCTGAGGCGCTTTGGACCGCTGGGGAGATTGCAGCAGCGACTGGTGGTGTGCCGGGCGTGAGTTTTGAGGTGTCCGGCGTTTCAATTGACACGCGCAGCGTCGAGCCGGGTGACCTATTCATCGCTCTGGCGGGCGCGCGGGATGGTCACGAGTTTGTAGGCCAGGCCATGGCAAAGGGGGCCGCCGGTGCCCTGGTTTCGCAGCCGACGCCGGGGCCATGTGTCCAGGTGGGTGACACCTTCGCGGCCCTGGAGGCCCTGGGCGTAGCGGCTCGGGTTCGTGCGTCTCACACTCGGCGTGGCGCGGTGACCGGGTCAGTGGGCAAGACCAGTGTAACCCAAGCGGTTAGGGCCGGCTTGATGCGGGCCGGTCGCGGGCATTCCTCGATCAAGAGTTACAACAACCATATCGGCGTGCCTTTGACCTTGGCGCGGATGCCGCGCGACACCGAGCGTGCGGTGTTCGAGATCGGGATGAACCACGCCGACGAGATCGTGCCGCTGTCGCAGATGGTGCGACCGCACGTGGTGGCCGTCACCACCGTCGGGCCGGTCCACACTGAAAACTTTCCTGACGGCGAAGCCGGGGTTGCGCGGGCCAAGGCCGAGATCTTTGCGGGCCTGGAACCAGGCGGCCTCGCGATCCTCAATGCAGACAACGCATGGTTTGATTTTTTGGCCATTGAGGCCCGCAAGGCTGGAGCCGAAGTGCGTAGCTTCGGCAGTGGAGAGATGTGCGACGCCCGGCTGATCAAGTTTATACCGGGCGCTAGCCAGGCACGGGTTCAGGGTAGATTTCGCGGACAAGATCTTGAATTCCCCATCCTGCAGACAGGGCTCCACTGGGGTGCGAACTGCATGGCTGTACTGCTCATACTCGATGCCTTGGGGGTTAAGCTTGAGGACGGCCTGTCCGCCTTGGCTAGCTTTGAGCCCTTGGAGGGCCGGGGTGCCGAGATCGAGGTGTCCTTGACCGGCGGAACCTTCACCCTGATCGACGAGAGCTATAACGCCAACCCTATATCGATGGCCGCAGCGTTCACCACCCTTGGCGTCCGCACAGCGACGGGGCGCCGGATCGTAGCGCTGACTGACATGCTGGAGTTGGGGCCGCAGGCCACGACCTATCACTCTGCCTTGGCACAATCCTTAGATGCATCGAAGATCGATATGGTCTTTTGCGCCGGCCCCCTGATGAAATCGCTATGGGAGGCCCTTCCATCGACTCGGCGCGGCGGCTACGCGGTGAGTGCGGCGGAACTTGCGCCGCAGATCGCACGGGCCGTAGAGCCCGGCGATTTGGTGATGGTCAAAGGATCCAACGGATCGAAGGCGAGCGCGGTCGTTTCCGCGCTGAAAGCGCTCGACGTGCGTTCGGCAGGGGGGCGCTAATGCTCTATTGGTTGTATGAGCAATTGTCGGCGGGTGGACATGTGCCCGTCCTTAATCTGTTGAAATACCTGACATTTCGTACCGGCATGTCGATTTTTACGGCGCAGTTGGTTGTCGTGACCCTGGGTTCACGCTTCATCCGTTTCATGCAGGTCAAGCAGGGCAAGGGCCAGCCGATCCGCAAGGACGGCATAGAGCGCCACATTCTGGAGAAGACCGGCACGCCAACCATGGGCGGGGTGATGATCTTGGCGGGCTTGCTTGTTGGGACGCTGCTTTGGGCTGACCTTTCCAATGTCTATGTCTGGGCGGTGCTGATGGTGACCGCTGGGTTCGGCGTCATTGGCTTCATGGACGACTACGCGAAGGTGACCAAGCAGACGACCGATGGGGTTTCGAGCCGGATGCGACTGGTGCTGGAAATCCTGATCAGCGTTGCCGCAGTCAGCTTGATTGTCGTCTACGGGAGCAATCCGCCGGACGTCCCACATTTAAGCACGTCGGTAGCTTTTCCGGTGTTCAAGCAGGTCTTGCTGAACCTGGGTTGGTTTTACCTCGCGTTCGGGGCTTTCATCATCGTTGGTGGGGCCAATGCCGTGAACTTCACCGACGGCCTGGACGGACTGGCCACAGTGCCGGTCATGATTGCGGCGGCGGCGTTTGGCCTGATCGCCTATCTGGTCGGTAATTTCGTGTTTTCCCGCTATCTGCAACTGCATTTCGTGCCTGGCGTTGGCGAGGTCGCCGTCTATTGCGGTGCGATGATCGGAGCCGGTTTGGGGTTCCTTTGGTACAATGCGCCGCCTGCCAAGATCTACATGGGCGATACCGGATCACTGGCTCTGGGAGGCGGCATCGGCGCGGTAGCTGTGGCCACCAAACATGAGATCGTGCTGGGCATCGTCGGTGGATTGTTCGTCATCGAAACCCTCTCGGTGATGATCCAAGTGGCGTATTTCAAGATGACCGGGAAACGGGTCTTTCTGATGGCCCCTATTCACCACCACTTTGAAAGGTTGGGCTGGTCGGAGTCGACCATCGTGGTCCGGTTCTGGATCGTGGCGGTGATGCTGGCTCTGCTCGGCCTCGCCACTCTGAAGTTGCGGTAGGGGAGGTTCAGCGCGCGTCATGATCCCGGTCTGCGGCTTCAAGGGCAAGACGGTGGCGGTGTTCGGTTTGGCCCGTACGGGCTTGACCGCGGCACAAGCCCTGGTGGCCGGAGGTGCCCAGGTCGCGGTCTGGGACGAGCGACAGCAGGGACGTGAAGCCGCCCAAGCGCTTGGACTGCCGGTGGTTGATTTGTCGACCGCCGACTGGTCGCAGTTTGCAGCGCTGATGTTGTCACCAGGCGTGCCTCTTACCCATCCTAAGCCGCACTGGATTGTCGAGAAAGCCCAGGCCGCCGGCGTGGAAATCCTGGGCGATATCGAGCTGTTCGCACGCACGGTGAATGTGGCCACCGAGCATCGTCGGCCTAAGGTGGTGGCCATTACCGGAACGAACGGCAAATCAACGACCACATCCCTGATTGGTCACATCTGCGCCATGGCCGGGCGGGACACGCGGATCGGTGGAAATATCGGGGTGGGGGTTCTTGATCTCGAGGACATGCACGGCGGGGCGGTCTTTGTGCTGGAACTGTCGTCCTATCAGCTTGATCTGACTTCCAACTTGAAACCCGACGTTTCAGTCTTGCTAAATCTCTCGCCAGACCACCTGGAACGCCATGGCGGCATGGAGGGCTATGTCACCGCCAAGCGACGTATTCTGTTGAACCAAGGCAAGGGCGATACGGCGGTCATCGGGGTTGATGACCCGTGGGGACAGCGGATTTGCACCGAAGTTACTGCCGCCAATCGCCGCACCATTGTTCCGATCTCAGCCTCCAAATCGATTGGTCGCGGAGTTTATGTGATCCAGGGCGTGCTGTATGACGCGACGGGAGAACGGGCGGTGGCGGTGGCTGACCTGATGCTGGCAAAGTCGCTACCGGGGCGGCACAACTGGCAGAATGCGGCGGCGGCCTACGCGGCTGTACGGGGTTTAGGAATCTCCGTCGAAGAGGCCTCGGAGGGGCTATTGAGCTTCCCAGGGCTGGCGCACAGGATGGAGACGGTGGGTCATGTTGATCGGGTTCGGTTCGTCAATGACAGCAAAGCCACCAATACCGACGCGGCGCGCCAAGCCATGTCGAGTTATCCCAAATTCTATTGGATCGCCGGAGGTCAACCCAAGACCGGCGGGATAGAGGACTTGGCTGACCTGTTTCCGCGTATTGAGAAAGCCTACTTGATCGGTGAGGGTGCCCAGGCCTTTGGGCGAACCCTCAAGGGCAAGGCAAACGCGGTTCAGTGCGGCACCATGGAGGTCGCCGTCGTGCGGGCCTTTGCCGACGCTGCCGCCAGCGGCGAAGATGCCGTTGTCCTGCTGTCGCCGGCCAGTGCCTCCTTTGATCAATTTGCCGACTTTGAAGCTCGGGGCGAGGCCTTCCGGGAGGCTGTTCATTCCTTGACCCGTCGGGCTGCAGCCCAGGGAGCGCGCGCATGACTGCCAACCCCGCTCACAACGCGTTTGCGCGGACTGATCGATCACGATTGGGCGTCTGGTGGTGGACGATGGATCGTTGGCTGCTGGGTGTGGTCGGGTGTCTGATTGTGTTGGGCGTCATGCTTTCCTTTGCGGCGAGTCCAGCCGCTGCCGCTCGCATGAATGTGCAGGACCCGTTTCACTTTGCGATCCGCCAGTGTGTTTTCGCCGCCATAGGGTCGGTGATCCTAATTTCGACTTCAATGCTGGATGCCAAGGGGGTGCGTCGCGCCTCGCTGATCATCTGGGTCGTGGCGATTGGGATTATGTGCGCTCTGCCGATCATCGGACACGACGCCAAAGGCGCGACTCGGTGGTTGAAGGTGGGCGGGTTTGGGCTGCAACCCTCCGAGTTCATGAAGCCGGCGCTGATTATTCTCGTGGCTTGGATGTTCGCCGAGGGTCAGAAAGGGCAGGGTGTTCCCGGCGTTACCATCGCCTTCTTCCTGTATTTTATTTCAGCCGGCCTGCTGATTATCCAGCCTGATATCGGACAGACGGTTCTGATCACGGTTGGGTTTGGTGTGGCATTTTGGATGGCTGGGGTGCCGCTCAGTTGGGTCATGCTCTTGGGCGGGGTAGCCGCGGCGGGGCTATCTTCGACCTATTTCATGTTCCCGCACGTCGCCAAGCGCGTGAACGGGTTCCTGAGCCCTGAGGTGGGGGATGGAAAGCAGGTGGACCGGGCCGCCGAAGCCATCGCTGCGGGCAACCTATTTGGCCGAGGTCCGGGCGAAGGGGTGATGAAACGAAACGTGCCCGACCTGCACACTGACTTCATCTATTCGGTGGCTGCCGAGGAATACGGGCTAATTTTTTCCCTGTTGTTGATCTCGTTGTTTGCCTTCCTGGTGATCAGGGGCCTCTACAAGTCGCTGAAATTGTCGGACCCGTTCCAACAGGTAGCGGCGGCGGGTTTGTTTGTTCTGGTGGGCGAACAGGTCATGATCAATGTGGCCGTCAATCTCAACCTGATCCCGACAAAGGGTATGACCTTGCCGTTCATCTCTTATGGTGGATCCTCGATGTTGGCGATCTGCCTGACCCTGGGGTTGGCCCTGGCTCTGACACGTCGACGTCCGGGTGCCTATGCGCCGGGTTAGACCTACCCAAGCTCGCCGCCATCGCTTAAACCCCCGCCATGCGTAAGATCGCCGTTGTTGCCGCCGGAGGCACTGGGGGACATCTGTTTCCCGCCCAGGCCTTGTCCGAAGCCCTGATCGCGCGGGGCTGGCGCATCGTGCTGGCAAGCGACGAGCGGGTCGCGGGATTGGCGGACGGCTTTCCGGCAGAGGAACGGGTTGGCCTTTCGGCGCGAACCTATAAACCCGGCGACCCCATCGGGATGGCCTTGACCGGACTGTCAATGTTCCGTGGCGTACTTCAAGCGCGAGCGGCCTTCGCGCGCATTGATCCGGGGGTGGTCGTGGGCTTTGGCGGCTATCCGTCGGTACCAGGGTTGCTGGCCGGAATAACTCAGAACCGACCAACCGTCTTGCATGAGCAGAACGCGGTGATGGGGCGAGCCAACAGGCGGTTGGCGGCCCATGTTCGGGCCGTGGCTTGCGCCTTTCCGGTCCTGCAGAAAGCCCCAGAGAAGATCCGGGATCGCCTCGCAGTGGTGGGAAACCCCGTGCGTCCCGAAATTCGCGCCCTGGCGTCTGAACCTTATGCGCCACCCGCGCCGGATGGCCCGGTCAACCTATTGATCACCGGGGGGAGCCAGGGTGCGCGCCTGCTCTCGGAGCTGATGCCGGAGGCCATCGCCAAGTTACCGGAAGCGCTGAGAGATCGGCTGCGAGTGCAGCAACAGACCCGCGTGGAAAGCATGGACTCTGCGCGACGCATCTATGCGGATGCCAATGTTCAGGCTGAGATCGCGCCATTTTTCCGGGATATGGCCTCGCGATTGCGGCAGGCGCACTTGGTTGTGGGGCGCTCCGGTGCAGGCACAGTCTGCGAATTCGCTATCGCGGGAAAGCCTGCGATCCTGGTGCCGCTGGCCATCGCTCTGGATGATGATCAGGGACAGAACGCCAAGGTGATGGCCGACGCTGGGGGTGCTCAGGTGGCACGTGAGGACCAGCTGACGGTGGACAGCATGGCCAATGCCCTGTTCAAACTGCTGAGCAATCCTGACCGCCTCGTGCGCATGGCAGCCGGCGCGCGGTCTATTGCGAAGCCGGATGCGGCCGAACGCCTGGCGGACCTAGTGGAACGGACGGCAGCGCAGGGGCGTATCGGATGAACCGCAGGCCCGTTCCATTTGCGCTTGGTCCGGTCCATTTCGTCGGTATTGGCGGCATCGGTATGAGCGGCATCGCCGAGATCATGTTGCGGATCGGCTATACGGTCCAGGGCTCTGATGCCAAGTCCAGTGCCAATACCGAACGGTTGGAAAAGCTAGGAGCAAAGATCTTCATCGGTCAGGACGGGGCCCATGTGGAGGGGGCCTCGGCCATCGTCTATTCCACCGCGATCAAGGCCGACAATCCGGAATTGGCGGCGGGCAGACAGCGGCGTCTGCCCTTGGTGCGGCGGGCAGAGATGTTGGCCGAGCTGATGCGACTGCAGTTCTCCATTGCGGTAGGCGGGACCCATGGCAAGACCACCACGACCTCGATGGTCGCGGCGCTGCTCGACGCCGGAGGGTTGGACCCGACGGTGGTCAACGGTGGGATCATCAATGCGTATGGCACCAATGCGAAGGTGGGCGAGGGTGACTGGATCGTCGTGGAAGCCGATGAGAGCGACGGCACCTTCCTAAGGCTGAAATCCACCTGCGCCGTCGTCACCAATATCGACCCTGAGCATCTGGATCATTACGGCGACTTTGAAGCCGTGAAGAAGGCGTTCCGAGACTTCGTGGAAAACATCGCCTTCTATGGTTTCGCGGCGGTCTGCACCGACCATCCTGAGGTTCAGACAATGGTCGCCAAGGTGGAGAACCGTCGGCTGGTGCCTTATGGCGTCAACCCACAGGCCGAGGTGCGGGCCGAGAACATTACCATGGGCCCCGATGGCGCGGCCTTTGATGCGGTGATTGCCCCGCGTGACGGCCCAATGATGCGCTGGACAGATCTGCGGATGCCGATGGCCGGCCACCACAACGTGTTGAACGCCCTGGCGGCGATTGCCGTGGCTCGGGAACTGGGGGTGGGCGAGTCCGATATTCGAAAGGGATTGGCAGGGTTCGGCGGTGTGCGGAGGCGGTTCACCACGGTGGGTGTGGCCCACGGGGTTCGGATCATCGACGATTATGGCCATCATCCGGTGGAGATTTCTGCGGTGTTGAAGGCCGCGCGCGCGGTGACTCAGGGACGGGTGATCGCAGTGGTGCAGCCGCATCGCTATACGCGACTACGGGATTTGTTTGCCGAGTTCTGTAGCTGTTTCAACGACGCCGATGTGGTTATCGTGGCGGATGTCTATTCGGCGGGCGAAACGCCCATAGCCGGTGCTGACAAGAACGGGTTGGTCGAGGGGCTGCGGCGATTTGGACATCGTCGCGCGATCCCGTTGCCTTCGCCCGCTGACCTAGCGCGACTGGTCGCGACAGAGGCTAAGGTCGGCGACTTGGTGGTCTGTCTCGGCGCCGGCGACATCACCAGTTGGGCGTACGCCCTGCCGGGCCAACTTGAGGCGCTCGGCCAGTGAGCTGGCGCGATCGCCTGCCGAGCGTTCGTGGCAAGGTGTTGATCGATGAACCCCTGGCTCCCTTCACCTGGTTTCGCGTTGGCGGTCCAGCTGATGTGCTGTTCCTACCGCAGGATGAAGAAGACCTGTCGGAGTTCCTGAAAGGGCTTGATCCGTCAGTGCCCGTGACGATCCTGGGTGTCGGCTCCAACACGTTGGTGCGCGATGGCGGCGTTGAGGGGGTGGTGATCCGGCTGGCGGGACGGGCGTTTGGCCAGGTTGAGGCGCGCGGAGCCAATACCATCTTTGCCGGCGCGGCGTCCCTTGACGCCAATTTGGCCCGAGACGCTGGGAAGGCCGGGATCGCGGGACTGGAGTTCTATCGCGGTGTGCCCGGTTCAATTGGCGGTGCTTTGACGATGAACGCCGGTTGCTACGGCGCGGAGACCAAGGACGTGCTGGTCGAGGCCTATGCGGTGACGCGGGCCGGAGAAAAGGTGACGCTCTCCAATGGCCAGATGGGTTTCTCCTACCGCAAGTCGGCCAAGGCGCTGGAAGGTGGGTTGATCTTCACCGGCGCGCTGTTTGTCGGAACTGCCGATGATCCCGCCGCCATCGCGGTTCGCATGGACGAGATCACCGCGCGGCGTGAACAGACCCAGCCGATCCGAGAAAAGACCGGCGGTTCGACCTTCAAGAACCCGCCGGGTCAGTCATCGTGGAAATTGGTCGATGAGGCTGGGTGGCGCGGCAAGCTATTCGGCGGAGCGATGTTCTCGCCGCTGCACGCCAATTTCATGATCAACACCGGAGCGGCAACAGCGGCAGACCTTGAAGGCTTGGGCGAGGCGGTTAGGGCAGATGTGTTGGCCAAGACTGGGATACAGCTGGAGTGGGAGATCAGGCGGATTGGGCGGGCCGAATGTTGATCCTGGTGAGGCACGGTATGCCAACCATTTTGCCTGGACTGCCTCCATCGACTTGGCCCCTATCGCCGGAAGGACAGAAGGCCGCGAAGGTCCTGGCACCAAAGCTCCAGCAGTATCATCCAACGGCAATTGTCGCGAGTGTAGAGGTCAAGGCCTTAGACACTGCGAGAGCTATCGCAGAGGTCCTAAGCTTGGATGTGAGCCAGGATGATGGGTTTGCAGAGCAACATAATGACTCGGGGGTATTCCAGGAGCGCCTCGAGATTGAGGCCCTGATCGCGAGAATGTTTGAACATCGGAAGTCGCTGATTTTGGGCGAAGAGACGGGTGAGTAAGCTTACCTTAGGTTTCAGTCCGCACTGACTCGCCAACGTGCTGTCCATCCTACCGGCACTTTGGCCGTTGTCACTCATGGCAGAGTCATTTCGCTTTGGGCGAGCATCACCCTAGGCATTGACCCGATGCCGTTTTGGCGGTCCCTCGGATTACCAACTGCCTTAGTTATTGTCGACAAGGGCTATGAGTTGGTGGATTAGCCCAAGAGCCGCGTCTTCCACCCCTGTTGCTCAAGCAACCCGGCAGCCTTTTGGTCGAAGGTGAGGAACGTGTCGGCTCCTAGACGGTGGCCTTCAAAGGCGATGACCCCGTCGGCAAAGTCACCACCAGCTTGAAGAGCTCGAAGCCCGGCCTCAGCGGCGGGTCGATCCACCGCCACGTTGGCAGTTGCCAGGAGCGTGCTGATGGCCCCGGCGATCTTGGGGGCGGAATAATTGTACCCTCGGCCCAGGACCCACACGACCTCGCAAAGCGTTGGAAGCGTCACGGCAATCAATTCGGCATCGGCCAAGGCTATGTGCGCCGCTTCGGCCTGCCTAACATCATCACCAACGAGAGCGCGGATAAGGAGATTTGTGTCTGCTGTGATTTTCAACCTTGGTCGGCCCAGCCGCTTGCGGCGGCTTCAGCGATTTCATCCAGTGTGAGGGTAGGTCCGTCTGGTCGCTTGAGCAGATTAAACACGGCGGATATGTCGCCGCCTAGTGGGGCACGAACTTCAATCCGACCGTCGGGCAATTTTTGAACGTTAATCTGATCGCCGGGGCTGACGCCAAGATGGGCAAGGATGTCCTTGCGCAAGGTGACTTGGCCCTTGGCGGTGACGGTTAAGGTGGTCACGGTCCGTACTCCGGTTAGCCCACAACATGTAAGGCAATTTTACCTTACACGCAAGTCTCATCAGGTTTTGGAGAACGACGTAACATCGGGCGCTCGCTGAGCGGAGGAACATTCTTGCCCCACCAAGCGTGTAGGGTAGGGTCAATCCAGGCCATGACCGACGTCTTCATCTCATATGCCCGTTCTACGGCCCACGAAGCTCAGAGGGCCGCAGAGGCTCTGCGCGCCCAGGGATATCAAGTTTGGCGCGACGATGAATTGCCGGCTCATCGAGCCTATTCCGATGTCATTGAGGAGCGTCTGAGGGCAGCAAAGGCTGTGGTCGTTCTTTGGTCTGCAGATGCAGTGAAATCTCAATGGGTGCGCGCGGAGGCGGACCTTGCGCGGGAGGCCGGGACCCTGGTGCAGCTTAACCTCGACGGCTCGATCCTGCCTTTGCCATTCAATCAGATTCAGTGTGCTGAAATGGCGGGGTGGTCGGGTGATATCGCCGCAGCGGGGTGGCGCAAAGTGGTCGCCAGCGTGGCGGCGCTGATCGGGGTTGTGGTGCCGGATGCCTCGGCGAGTATTCTGTCTTTGCCGATAAAACCTTCGATCGCTGTCATGCCTCTGGCCAATCTGTCCGGGGACCCTGATCAGGACTACTTTTCTGACGGCATGGTGGTCGAGATCGTTGAGGCCCTATCCCGTAGCAGGTCGATCTTTGTCATCGGCAGCGGGTCGAGTTTATCGTTCAAGAACAAAGCTGTGACGGCGCAGGACGCTGCGCATCGATTAGGGGTCCGCTATATTTTGGAGGGGAGCGTTCGAAGGTCGGGAAACCGTGTGCGGGTTGGGATCCAGTTGATCGACGCGGCGGACGGAACCCTGATCTGGACTCAGCGGTTCGAGGACACCTTGGATGATATCTTCGAGCTACAGGACAAGGTCGCGCTGGCCGTCGCCGGGCAAATCGAGCCGACCGTGATTGAAGCCGAGATTCGCCGCGTCGCCAAACGTCCTACAGACGACATGGGTAGCTATGATCTATACCTGCGAGCGATGCCGAAGTTTCGGACCCTGGAGCGTGAAGGGGTTCTCGGGGCCCTGGAACTGCTCAATCGAGCGATTGAGCTCGATCCCGACTTCGGCCAGGCGCTAAGCCTAGCCGCGAGTTGTCACCGTACCATCCATACCTATCGTTGGTCAGGGGACGCAGAGGCCGATCGCCGACGGTGTCTCGAGCTGACGAAACGCGCGCTCAAGGTTGCTGGTGAGGACGCCGAGGTGTTGGCGAGAGCGGCCAACATGTTGGGAGCATGGGGAGAGGACCTTTCGGCTTCTGAGGCGCTGGCGGACAGGGCCATTGCCCTAAATCCGGGATCATCCCAGGTTTGGCTTTTCAGCGGCTTCATCAGGCTTCGAGCGGGGAAATCAGATCTTGCCTCGGAGCATATCGAGACTGCCATGCGGCTTGACCCGATGAGCCCCTTCCGATCTGTACAGGTGGGGGCCCTAGGACAGGCCCGATTTCAGCAAGGCCGGTTCGAAGATGCAGCCCCGCTCTTGCGGGAGGCGGCTCAACAGAGTGACACGCCGCTCCGCCATGCTTTGCTCGCCGCATGTCTGGGCCATATGGGTAAGGTCGAAGAGGCCCGCGCCGCGATGTCGCGCCTTCAGTCCCTCACCACAAGTTCTCCCGCCGATATAGGTAGGGTGTTCATAACCAGCCAAGGCCAACTGCAGGTATTCTTGGAGGGGATCGCTCTTATAGGTTCGACGGCCCAACAATAGACTGTAGGGCCGCCGAACTTTCGCGCTCAGTCCCCCGACTAAGCGTAGAGGCGGCGGCGCATGGTCGCGCCGACGAGGCCAAAGCCCATGATCATCAGCGCCCAAGTGGCAGGCTCCGGCACGCCGTTGACGACATTGAGCTCCCAGTCGTGGACATCCTGGAACGCGTATCCAGCGCCAGTGCCGCCAGTGAAGCCCAGGTAGACCGAAGGGCCGAGACCGGCGAGATTGAACGCGAGGCTGTCATTAATTGTCACGCCCGTGGACATGTTGGTCGCGGAGTAGCTCAGCACATTTCCGGCGTAACTCAGGGTAACAAAAACAACATCGTCCTGATCGCCGAGATTAAAGTTTCCAAAAGCGTGCACGGAGGTGTCGAACACATTTCCGTTCGTGAAGATGATCGAATGGTTGTTGTCCCAACTGCGGAACGAGATGCCGATATTGTTGCTAAGGCCACTGGCCCCGACACCGCCACCGCCACCCCCGAGCGCCGTTGCTCCGCCAGGATCAGCCTGGATCAGGAAGGTGATGCCGTCGGCTTGGGGGCTGACGCCATTAGGGTTGTTCGGGTTCGCGGTCAGAGTGAAATTGAAGCTGCTCGTGAAGCTTGAGCTTGAGGAAATTGGGGCCAGGAAGGCGCTCGAGCTTGTCCCGCCCACGCCGTTCCCGAGATTGAGATCATTGCTTGTGGCCGTCGCAATGCCGTTCAACTGCATGGTCGTGAAATCGACTGGCGCGGCCGCAGCCGGCACCGCAGCAAATACAAGACCGACAATCCCAATCAGGCCTGTGGTGAGATAGGAACGCATAGAATTACCCCCGAATTGACATTAACAAGAAACTAACTCTGACGGAGATCTGTTAGCCGCGCATCATCCATATGGATGACGTCCAGCGCTTTTATGCGCTCCAGAAGATGACTCAGGGCAATCTCTCGCTCGGCACCAGTCGCACGCTAGAGCTTGATCTTGCGACAATGCTGCCGTTGCTGTCCATCAGTTTGGCTTCAACAAACCCAACGGTTTTACCCAGCTGGATGACTTGGCCCTCGCCGAACAGCGGCCCCACCTTGGCCGGAGAGAGGTAGTTGACCGTCATGTCGATGGTGGCCGAATAGAGCCTGCCCTCGGTGTGCGTGAAGACGGCCGGACCCATAGTGTCGTCCAGCATTGCGGCGAGGAAACCGCCCTGGATATTTCCGGCAGGATTGCCGAATTCGGGACGAGCCTCGAAACCGACCCGGATCCAGCCGTCGGCCGGCCGCACATCAATCACGTGCCAGCCCAACAACACCGCGCAAGGCGGGGCGGGAAGGTTGTCGAAGATCGTGGCGATGGGCATGTCGGGCTCCGTTGAATCCAGATTTGCC
>JANLPK010000244.1:0-7631 GCA_031367205.1 Alphaproteobacteria bacterium | reverse complement strand
TTGCGGCTAATCGGTGTCGGGCTCACTGAGGAGCCCCCGTCAGAGGTCTATCGGAACCTGCGCCGGTGGCAGGATGCCGGTGTGATCGGGATCGTCATTACCGGCCTGCTGATCGGTTGGGCCAATGCCGAACGGCTCTATGCCAGCACTGCCTTCTTGGTGAAGATCATGGCGCTGATTGCCGGGATCATCCTGACCTATGGCGCCAGCCGTCCTGCGGCCCGCGCCGAGGGTCGGGTCGATGGGCGCGCGAAAGTCTTCTTGTTGGTTGGGCTCGGCTTATGGCTCGCCGGACTTTGGGTCTTCGTCACCGGCACCCTGATCGGGCCGGGTCTGTTGCATGTCTTGAGCGCTGCGGTGCTTATCGTATTTCTGTTAACTCAGGGTCGCCTGAGGTGGGTGTTTGTCGGCGTTGTGGTCGTTCTCCTGGCAGGCCAGCTTGTCATCACTCGCGGCGTTCCGGAATTTGACCTGACGAAGCTAGACCCGATCAATGTCGGTTTTGCCTGGGCCATCGGCGCCTGGACTTTGAGCGCTGCTCTTTTTCAGATGTTCGTTGTTGATCGAGTCAATGGCCCGAGCCCGGTAACTAAGCTGGTCGGTTACGCGTCGATTCTGGTTTGGGTAACGGCGGCAGCAGCCGGTCGTTGGATAGCCTTCGCTTAAATGACTACCAGCCATGGGAAACACACATGAACGCTCATCCGAACCGATTGGCGGTGTCGCTGATAGCCCTATGCGTGGTCGGCGCAGTCGCCGGGTGCTCTCCCCCCAAAGCCGCGCCTTCGAGCGGGGGTGCCAAGTTCAATGTGGATCTGCCGATGGCCGAACTGATGGGTCATGTGATTGATCCTGCGGCTTTCGGCTACTGGAGGGGATCGGGCACCGAGGAGACTCTCGACGGCACCAAGGATCTATCTCCCACGACGCAGGAAGGTTGGGAGGCATTGGAAAATTCAGCGGCTACCCTTCGAGAGGCGGGCAATCTGTTGCAACTCCACGGCCGCGCTCGTGATCCGGAGGGTGAGTGGTATCGCTATGCTCAAGAGCTGACGACACGCGCCATTGCGGCGAAGGCTGCGGCGGAGAAGCACGACAAGACGGCTGTTTTCGAGGAGGGCGCTCGCCTTTACGAAACCTGTACCGGCTGCCACGAGGTTTTTGTCATCCAGCCGGGTCTCAAGGCCAATGGCCGTCCGGTGGGCAATCCACTGCCGCCGTGGCCGACGGACTTTCCTAAGAAGAAGTAACGTGAACTCAATTTAGGTTGGGTGTAGAATATGTTGAGGGCTTAGAAAGCCTTGATGGGTCAAAAGTTCATTATTGCATTCGCGCGGATCATGGCTTCGCGACAGATAACCACGACAACGATTGTTGGATGATATGGCAAAACTCCTCACACGCTCCACGCTCGCACTGGCGGCTTTCGCTTCGGCCCTGAGCTTGGGTTATGTCGGACTGACCGGAGCCGGTCCTAGCCGCGCCACCGCCGACAATGCCCAGGTTGTCGCCCCCCTGCGGGTCGACAACTTCCGGCTCAATGACCAGAAGATGGAGTCGCACGAAATTGGTCGGATGACCGACGCCTCTGCCATCGTGCTGCTGACGCAGCAAAACGGTTGCCCGGTCAGCCGCAACGTTGGGCCCGCCATGCAGGCCTTGGTCGATGCCTACGCGGGCAAAGGCGTCGAGTTCATGATGCTCAATTCCAATCCGCAGGACACCCGCGACGAGATCGCCGCGGAAGCCAAGGAGTTTAACTACAAGGTCCCGGTTTTGATGGACGCCAGTCAGTTGGTCGGCGAGCAACTGGGCGTCACCCGCACCGCCGAAGCCATCATCATTGATCCCAAGACCATGAAAGTCATCTACCGCGGACCCATCGATGACCGCGTTACCTACGAGCGTCAGAAAGCCAAGGCCGGCCACACCTGGGCCAAGGATGCGCTGGACGCGCATCTGGCAGGCAAACCCGTTGCCGTCAGCCGCCAACCGGCGGTCGGCTGCCTGATCAATTTCAGCCACACCAACAATGTCGCGGCGACCGAGATTTCCTTCACCAAGACTATCGCCCCAATTGTCCAGGCAAAGTGCGTGTCCTGCCACCAATCGGGCGGCATTGGGCCAATGCCGTTCACCAGCTATGAGCGCATCAAGGCCTATGCACCGATGATCCGCGAGGTCATCCGCACCCAGCGCATGCCGCCCTGGCGGGCTGACCCCGATGTCGGCAAGTTCCACGACGACAAGAGCCTGACCTCGCAACAGATCCGCGACATGGTCCATTGGATCGAGGCCGGAGCTCCGCGCGGCGAGGGTGCCGATCCCATCGCGGCCGTCGCCTATCAAGCCGCCGAGTGGCCCTTGGGCAAGCCGGACCTGATCCTCGATGTGCCGGCATATGACATCCCGGCCACCGGTGTTGTCGACTATCAGCGGCCCTTCATCCTCAATCCTTTGAAGGAAGGGCGTTGGCTGCGCGCCTCAACCATCAAGGTGGAAAACCGCCAAGCCGTGCACCACATCCTGACTGGCTATATGGCGACCCCACCGGCTCCCGGAGGCTTGGCCAACGAATCCCGTTGGGGTGTCTCGGTCGGCGGCTACGCGGTGGGTGCCGAGTCCAATATCCAACCGCAAGACGCCGGGGCCTATATGCCGCCCGGAGGGGCCATCGGCTTCCAGAACCACTACACGCCCTTCGGCAAAGCGGTGACGGAGCGTGCGAAGATCGCGCTCTATTTCTATGACAAGGCTCCAAAGTTGGTGATGCACAACTCGGTCATCCTCAATCCCAACATCAGCATCCCGGCCAACGTGGAAAGCTGGAAGCAGTCGGCCTATGTCGCCTTCCCAAAGGATGCCCTGTTGTTCGGGGCGTTCCCGCACGCCCACTATCGCGGGGCGTCATCACAACTCTGGATCCGCTATCCGGACGGTAAGGAAAAGCTGCTGCTTTCCCTGTCGCACTACGATTTCAACTGGCAGCGCGACTACGCCTTTGCCGAACCGATCAAGGTGCCGGCGGGCTCGAAGCTGATCGCCATCTACACCTACGACAATTCCAAGCGGAACCCGGCAAACCCTGATCCCAACCGGGTCGTGCCCTGGGGCGACCAGTCTTTTGACGAGATGCTCTATACCGCCCTGCGCTACCAGTGGGTGGGCGAGACCTCTGACAAGATGAATGATTTCGACAACGCGCTCAATGAGGGTCAGTTCTTCGGAATTCTCGATCAGAACATGGACGACAAACTCCAGTCGGCCGAGCTGACCGGTCGGATGGGCGAACGCATGAAAAGCAATTTCGCGCTCATCGATACCAACAAGGATGGTGCCATCGAACCGTCCGAATTGAGGGCTGTGCAGGACTTGATGCGACGGTCTCGTAAACCCGCTCAGGCTGCGGCGGCATCGGGAACGCCGGCGACGACCCACTAATTCCCATGGGCCGATGGACCGCCCTGACACTGGCCGTCTGGGTGGTCATGTTGCCGGTTGCGGCTTGGCCGTCTCAGCCGCTCAGCCGCGTCGAGATCGGGGCCTCGGCACCTAACTTCGTCGCCATGGGCAGTGACGGGCGTCAGCACAGGCTCAGCGACTATGCCGGCCAACTGGTGGTGCTGGAATGGACCAGCCCGGTTTGCCCTTATACTGCGCGGAAATACCAAGCCGGATTGCTTCCGGACATCCAGCGCCGCGCGCGCGCGCACGGAAGCGTTTGGCTCTCCATTGACACGGCAGCTCCCGGAGCTGCGGGCTATCTCACAGCGCGTGCCGCAAGGGCCCGCATGGCCAAGACCGGCGCACGCGTCACCGCCTTCCTTTTCGATCCGGACGGCACCATCGGGCGAGCCTACGGCGCGCGCACCACACCAGGTCTCTATGTCATCGCCAAAGATGGTCGCCTGGCTTACCAGGGCGCGCTTGACGATGACCCGGCACGCAAGTCGCTCGGCGGGTTTGACTATGTGACCGCATCCCTGAACGACTTGAGCTCCGGCAAGCGTGTTCGCGTCCCGGAGACTCGCCCCTATGGCTGCGCCGTGGAATATTAAGTCGCATGCGAATTGCCGCATCTGACGGCAGACGGTCTTGGAGAAGATGAGATGATGAAGTCCCTAGGGGTCGCACTTACGCTCAGCGCATTGCTGCTGACTTCCAGCCCAGCCACCGCTGCCGCTCGCCTCACCCCGCAGGACGTCGCAGACATACAGCAGCTCTATGCCCGCTACAATTTCGCCATCGACACTGGTGACGCCGCCGGTTGGGCTGACACCTTCACCGCCGATGGCGTCTTCAACAAGTCCTTCACCGGACGTGATGCGCTGATGGGCTTCATTAAGCTTTGGCGCGAGAAACTTAGCGGTGCGAACCGTCGCCACTGGAACAGCAATCTGAACCTGAGCGGGACCCCGAACGGGGCTCATGGTGAGGTCTATTTGATGCTGCTGGACGTTGGCGTAAAGCCTGCGGTCATCAACACCACCGGCACCTATTCAGATGAGCTGGTAAAGACCAAAGACGGCTGGCGGTTCAAGACGCGGGCGGTCAATGCCGACACGCCCGCGGCGAAGAACTGACGAAACCCTACTTCGCACCCTTCTTGCCCGACGAGGGGCTGGTCACTGACGTGGCCGCTGCCGCTGCTGCCTTTTCGGCAGCGGCCTTGGCGGCTTCGGCTTCCTCATAGCGGGCGCCGCCGAGAATCCCGGCGAGCGCGTAGTTGCCTTCGTGGCAGGCATACTCATAGATCGCACCCTTCAGCGGCGTGAACTCATACTCGCCACCCCATGGCTTTTCCCAAAGCGTCGGATCATCCAGCGTGAATTGATAGTAGAGCCGGTTCTTGCCCACGCGGGTGAACTTCTCAATGACCGTCAAATGCTCCCAAGACCCGCGATAAGCCTGGCGGCGTGGAATGTTGGTGGTCTCGACCACGAGGGTATCACCTTCCCAACGACCAATAGAGTCGCCCATCCAGGGCCGGACGCCATCAGTGCGGTGGGTCGAGTTGAGTCGAATGACCCGGGTGTCATGCACCATCTCCACCACGATCGCGACGGAGTCAGGCGTCTGCAGGAACTGGTAATTGTTGTTGTAGAACCCATTGGCAAACATGGGGGGTCCGGCATTGCGACCAAAGCCCATGATGCAGCGTTCGCCCAGCGACCGGGTTTCATAGCTGTCGAAGGACTGTCTGAATTCAGCATAGGGATTTGGGGCCGCTGGAGCACCCGCCTTGCGCGGCGGCACTTGCCCATTGGGTGTGGTGATCAGCGACGTGCGCGCCTCACCATTGACCTTCATCACGGCCGAGCCTGGATCTAGCCAACCCCGATCATAGCCGCCAACGCCACCGCCCGCCGCTGCATAGATTGGATTGGTACCTGGTTTGATTTCACCGCCTTCCTTCGGAGCAGGCAGGTTGGGATCGACATTTTCGTTGCCTTCCTCGACTTCACGATCAGCGGCACTCTCGATCGCCTTCACCTCCGCAGGTGTGTAGACGAGGCGGTTGCCAAGAGCCGGGTCACGCGTCTCCGGCGTCCGACTGGCATTGCTCCAATTGCCGCTGAGATCGGGTTGGCCAAAGGCGTTGCGTGGGGCTTTGTAGGCTGCCGGGCCGTCCTTCGCCGATGCCGCCAAAGTGCCGGACAGCGAGATCGGTGAGACGCAAATCACGGCGGCGAAGGCAAGCAGGACAGCGCGGTTCATTGGAAACTCCCGAAGATATGTCCGCGTGTCAGCCCAACCAAGCTCCACATCGCGGTATCCGCAAAATGAGGTGCTACTGTCTTCCGAATGACGGCTCGAAACAAGCAGCGAACCGACGATCCATGTGAATATTCAGTGTTGAGGCTCGCGCCAATCGGTTGCCGTTGCGGCATAGAGACTGACGAGGTCCACCAGTTGTTGGCCTTGGGCCTGGGCAACCGCGCGGCGAATGCGATTCATCCGTCGCTCGCCTTCAATCACCTGTAACTGGCTGGCACCGCCAAGCCGATAGGCCGCCCTAACCTCGGCCAGGTTTGCCTGGGCAATCGCAACCCCCTCGTCGGCCGCCGCCATCACGCGTTGGTCGGTGCCAAGAGCGGCCAGCGCGTCGCTGACTTGGACAAAGGCCCGTAGGACCGTTTGCTGATAACGGGCCATGGCCACCCGAGCATCGGCCTCGGCTGCCCGCTGCCGTGCCTTCAGGGTCCCGCCGTTGAACAGCGGCGCGGAGAGTCCCGACATCAGATTCCAACCGCTGGCGCTATAGCCGAACAGGTCTTCGGGGGTTCTGGTGGTCTGGGTCAGGTTGGCCGACAGTCGAATATTTGGGTACCGGTTTGACACTGCGACCCCGACCGCCGCCGTCGCCGCATGCAGTTCTGCCTCGGCGGCTCGGATATCCGGGCGATGGCGCACCAAACTTGAAGGGATCGACACCGGCAATTCAGCCGGTATTTTCAAGCTACTTATGTCAAAGTCGGGCGGCGACCACTCGGCCGGCGACTTGCCGACCAACAACGCCAATTGATGGCGACTGGCGGCCAGATCGCGGACAAGAGCTGGGCCCCCGCCGAGGTCCTCGGCGCGCTGCGCTCTAGGGCCGAGGGACGCAGACGGGGCCTCTCCGCCCTTCAATTGGGCCAAGCGACTGATCTCGATGATGCGATTATCGTCGGCAATGACGGCCTCAATCGCTATAATCTGCGAGCGGATTGCCGCGATGCGCATGACGTGCATGGCCACATTGCCGGACACCGAGAGATAGGCGGCGTCTGCCCGCCACTTGGCGGCTTCTGTCTGGGCTTGACCCTGCTCAACAGAGCGTTTTCGACCACCGAACAGGTCCAGATCATAGCTGACGGTTCCGCCGATCGAGAACAGATTGATTGTCGGACTGCCGAAGCTTGGAAAGCCCGGGAAGGTTGAGAAGCCGAACTGCTGAGAATTGATCCGCTCGCGTTGGGCATTGGCGCGCAGATCGCCCTGGAGATGTTGCGATCCCTCGGTGGCCGCACTCGACGCCATGGCGCGTGCCAGCGAGGCCTCGGCCTCAGCGGTTGTCGGATTTCCCGCCAAAGCCAAGTCCATAACGCCGTTCAGGTCTGTCGACCCGAATGATTTCCACCATGCCGGGCGGCTCACGGCCTCAAGCCTGAGGCCGTTCGTCTCGTAGTCACCGGCCATGGCATAGCCCGAGCTGTCCTTCAGGGTCGACGGCTCGGGGGCTTTGAAATTGGGACCAACCGTAGCGCACCCGCTCAGCATGACCGCCATGGTCGCAGAGGCCAGACCGCGCATCCTACTTGCCGGGCGCATGATCGGAACCCTTGGCCGTCGCCTCAATCGCTACCTTGACCCGCGCAGAAAGGCCCGCAGCCAGCCCACTCGGCGGATGGTCAATCTCGATCCGCACCGGCAAACGCTGGCTGACTTTCACCCAATTGCCCGTGGCGTTCTGCGCCGGCAACAGCGAAAACGCCGCGCCTGTTCCCGGAGAGAAGCTGGCGACCCGGCCATGTAGGCCGGCCTTGGGGAAGGCATCGACATCGATCTCAACCGACTGGCCGATTTTCATCTTGCCGAGCTGGTCCTCTTTGAAATTGGCTTCGATCCAGGGTTGGCCCGAGAGAAGC
>JANLPK010000222.1:0-45564 GCA_031367205.1 Alphaproteobacteria bacterium | reverse complement strand
TCTTGAAGGCGGTTGGCAGCCGCTTCACGCCGCAGGCAGCACGATCATCGGCAATGGCGAGATCTACAATTACCTCGAGCTGACCGACGAATTCGATCTCAAGGACAAGCTCTCGACCGGCGCGGATTTTGAACCGCTGTTACACCTCTATGCCCTGGAGGGGCCGGCGGCTTTCAGTCGCCTGCGTGGCATGTACGCCTTCTGCCTGATCGGCAATGACGGTCGAACCTGGCTGGTGCGCGACCCGTTCGGGATCAAGCCGCTTTATGTGATGGAACATGCCGGTGCGGTATTGTTTGCCTCAGAACCCAGGGCGTTTCTAGAGGCAGGGTTGGTGGCGCGCGAGGCCCAGGACGAGGCCGTTCAGGAGTTGTTGAGCCTCAACTACACCTTAGGAGAACAAACGATCTTTCCAGGGGTGAGCCGACTCTCGCCGGGTCAAATCTGTGAAGTCGTGGACGGAGAGTTGCGCGACTCCCTTAGCAACTATGCACTGCCCTTTGGTCCACCCCGACAGGTGCCCGATGAGGCCAAGCTCATTGAGCAATTGGATACCGTCTTGGAAGACTCTGTCCGCGTCCATCAGCGCTCTGACGTGCCCTATGGCCTGTTCCTGTCGGGCGGGATCGACTCGGCGGCCATTGCCACCCTGATGTCGCGGCTGAACGAACGCCCGGTTACCGCCTTCACCTGCGGCTTTGATGCACCGGGAGCCAAGGACGAGCGGGCCCAGGCTGAGCGAGTCGCAACCGCGCTCAATCTCGATTGGCGGGAGACTAGCTTCGGCGAGGAAGACTTTTGGGCCATCCTGCCGAAGGTGGCCTGGGCGCTGGATGATCCCACCGCCGACTATGCGACGCTACCCACCTACAAGCTGGCCCAGGCTGCCAAGGGCACGCTCACGGTCGTGCTGACTGGCGAGGGTGGGGACGAGTTGTTCGGCGGCTATGGGCGCTATCGACGGGGCATGCGACCCGCTTGGCTGGGCGGCAGGCCTGCCGAACCCCGCCCTGACGATCGTTTCGTGCTGCAGCGGTGGCGCGAGCAGGCCAGGGGGATATCCACCATGTCGCGCTTACAACAGGCCCAATGGGGCGACGTGGTGACCTGGCTGCCGAACGATCTATTGCTGAAGCTGGACCGCTGTCTGATGGCCCATGGCCTAGAGGGGCGCACGCCGTTTCTCGACCCGCAGGTAGCCGAGTTCGCCTTCACGCTTCCCGACCAGTTCAAGGTGCGCGGGCGCTATGGCAAATGGCTGGTTCGTAAGTGGTTGGAGCGAGTCTGCCCGGCGGCCGATCCCTGGGCACGCAAACAGGGGTTCACCGTGCCGGTGGAGGCCTGGATCGCGCCGCGTGCCGCTGAGCTGGCGGTGTCAGTGGCCAAGACCCGGGCCGTGTCGCGGGTTCGGAGTCCTAGCCAGGTGGCAGGTGCCTTCGCCAGCGGTCGCGGCTGGCCGCTGCTGTTCTTCGCCATTTGGTCGCTGATCCATTTAGAACAGGCCTCGCCGGAGGAAGCGATGCGAAAAGTCTTGCCAAGACTGTAGGGCCGACGAAGTCACGGCATGCACATTTGCGTTATGGATTAGGCCGCAAGACGGTGAGCTGACGCGGACCGGCATGGGCAGCGGCGTAGTCTACGGCGGCATTGGCGTCATCGAGATTAAATTCGCTCACCTCGAATTGGGCAAGGTCGATCAGTCCCGCCCTGACCATACGCACCATCGCTGGCACCGCCTCCCGTGGATACATCCACACGCCGCGCAGAGTGACCTCGCTATGCATCAGCCAATTGTAGTTGAGCGCCAGATCAGCCCGGACGCCGCCCATCAGCATGACGCGTCCGCCATGGCGCACCGCCTGGATGGCCGTCTGCGCCTGCGATGCCGCCGCCTCGCGCGGCAGGAAGTCGAGCACCATGTCGATGGGACCATCGGCGGCGTCTTGGATGGTCTGGCGGTCTTGCGCCTCGTCGCCGGTCATTTGGGCTGGCCTCACGCGTGGGCCAAACCGGCGAACCAAGTCGTCCAAGGTCTGGCCGTTGCGGCCAGTGGCCACCACTTTTCCGGCTCCCATCGCCAGGGCCACGGCCACCCCGGCCCCCCCGAAACCGCCGGTCGCACCGCTGACCAGCAGGGTCTCACCAGCCCGCAGATCGCCTGCCAACAGGCCTCCAAACGGCACCAACAACCTGCCAAGGGCACACCAACGGCTGGCTTCGGCGGGGTCGATGTCGCCAAGCCGGATGACGTTTTCTGTGGGCACCAACATCTGCTGGGCAAACGACCCATGGTGATACAGGCGATGTAGCGGTAGCGCCTCATCGGTGCGGTAGGTCCAGCCCTGGAGGATGGTGTCGGGCGTGAGCACATCGTCACGCGCGCGAATGGTCGACTCGCAGAATACCCAGTCGCCGACCTTCAGCTTGGTGGCGTCCAGCCCCAGTCGGCGTACCCGGCCAATCGCGCCGGGGCCAGGGACGACCGGCAATTCCAGCTTGTAATTGCGCGAACCGTTGAACACATTGCCCGCATAGCTAGTGACCCCTGTGGCGATGACATCGACAATGACCGACCCGTCGCTAAGCACCGGATCGGGCAAGGTCTCGATGGCGAGCGGATCGCCGAAGGCTTTTAGGATGGCGGCTTTCATCGGGACCTCATTTGAGACTGGGACCTTATCCCATCCGGGGTGAGGCGTCGGGGAATAACGATGCCTAGACGGACGAGCCAAGATTACCCACCTTGCTTCGCCGCCTCCCAGTCGCTTACCTGTCCCTGAAATGCGGAGTCCCCTATGCGCTCAATCCTGATCACCCTTGCTCTGGCGTTCGCCACCCTGCCTTTGCGCGCCGTGGCCGCCGAGCCATCGCCCCCGCCCATGGGATCCAGCATTCTGATGTGGAGTCCCAAGCAACAGGAAGACGGCTACAAGGCCATGGAGAAACTGACCGCCCACAAGGTGGTCAAGCGCGGAACCAGGGTCTCGCCCCTGCCCACCGGCAAGGCCCTGCCCGCCACAACCGTGTCCATCGGCGACAAGGCGATGAGCCTGGACGAGTATATGGCCGCCTTCCGGGTCTCGGGCCTGTTGGTCATTCAGAACGGCAAGGTTCGTCTCGAAAAATATGGCCTGAACCGCAAGGCCAACGACCGCTGGACCTCCTTCTCGGTGGCCAAGTCGGTGACCTCGACCCTGGTCGGCGCGGCGATCCAGGACGGCTATATCAAGAGCCTGGACGATCAGGTCACGACCTACATCCCAGAACTAAAGGGAGCCGGATACGAGGGCGTGACCGTCCGCCAACTGATCACCATGTCGTCGGGCGTGAAGTGGAACGAAGACTATACCGACATGAACTCCGACGTGGCTAAGGTCGGCCTCTCCATCCTCGAGCCGGGCGTCAATCCGGTGGTCAGCTATATGCGTAAGCTGCCGCGCGAGGTGGTGCCGGGCACGCGGTTCCACTATTCCACCGGCGAGACGGATCTGGTGGGGATCTTGGTCTCCAACGCCGTGGGCAAGCCCCTGTCGCAATACCTCTCAGAAAAGCTCTGGGCACCCTACGGCATGGAGCAGGACGCCATCTGGGTGGAGGATGTGGCCGGCCATGAGCGCGGCGGTTGCTGCCTTTCCATCACGCTGCGCGACTATGGCCGGATCGGCATGTTCATCCTGGGCGGCGGTAAGGCGGGCGGGAAACAGGTGACGCCGGTGGGCTGGACAGCGGAGGCCACACGCCAACACTTGCCGCTGAGTGTGGAGCATCCGGAGTATGGCGGCTACGGCTACTTCTGGTGGATCAAGCCCGGCGGCGAGGGCTACGAGGCGCTGGGCATCTTCGGCCAGTCGATCACGACGTTTCCCAAGGACAAGCTGATCATCGTAACCAACTCGGCGTGGCCGGCGGCGGATACAGACGCGCTGAACGCGGCCCATGACGCGATGGCGGAGGCGGTTCGGGTTAGCGCAGATGCAAAGAATTGAACCACGGACTGACACGGACGAGCTCATACGGGTTATCGTGCCCTCAGCTTCGCTCACAACGTGGGGGAAGTGTCACAAGACACCGTAGGCGGCGATGGGGATGAGAGTCTGGTGGAAGGGGGTTTGCAGATACGCACGCCCATCGACCCTCCAGCCAAGAGGCTGTCGGCGAATGGCTTCCCCCACAGCGTAGCGGGAAGAAGTCTAAAATTCTGGGTCAGCTTGCCGATACCCCTAACTGGAACCGGAGCGGCTGCCAGTTTCCTGGGCGGCTACGGATCAGTGCAATCAGGACTCCCGAACACACCAAGGACAGCGCGAGCGTTAGGATTGATCCTTCGGGGCCGAAGGTGCCGCCAGTGAGAATTGCGGGACCGGAAAAGGTCGTTTGAAACAGACTATGGGGATCACGCAGACCCGAATTGGAGGCACCGAACAGCCAGCTTTGGGTGAGATTCCAGCTCATATGAATCCCGACAGCCAGCCAAATGTTTCGGGTCAAAACGTAGGCCAAGGCCAACATGACCCCGGCCTCCAGAGACAACGTGGTCATGGTGAATACTGTCGCGCCGGGATTGGCGGCATGTGACAGGCCAAATACCGCCGCTGAAACAAGCATCGACACGGATGTTCCGGTCATTGCTTCAACAAGCCGGAACAGCACGATGCGGAACAGGAGCTCTTCGCCGACTGCGGTGAGGAACGGGACAAGTAACTCGTTGGCTATACCTGCGAAACCCGATCCCACCGTTATGCGAGCTAGGCCAAAACCCCACAGGATCAAGAAGAAGGCGGTCATCAAGGCCGTTCCGATCAGCCCGCCAATTGCAAAGGCTAGGGTGCCCTTCCTGGTGTCGATCTCTTCCGCAGAGCGATTTTCCAGAAGCCGCACCAGGGTTCCATAAGTTGCCAACATCAAGAATGGCAGTAGCGCATTCTTTATCAGGACCAGTTGGTGCCAAGGCGAGGGCGCTGGTGGAACAAGCAAACGGGTGACAAGGGTCGCGACAACTGCTGCCCCCATGATCCCCAGAGCGTAACAGACCAACCGAACTGGGATCCACTGGCTCAGCGGCATTAGCTTTACGGCTGCTTTGTGGTGCTGATCCATGTTCGTCTTCCCGCTACACTCTTCAGGTAAGAGGGGTTGGGGCGGGCGAACGGATGCAGGGAGTTCAGTTAACTCTTGTTAACCTGATCCCCTGACGCAGACACTATTCCCGCTGCCTCCCAAGATTCGCTGACAGCAGCTCGGCACCAACCGCGAGATTGGCTGCCAGACCCAGACCCAGCAGCTGGCGGAGCCCTTGATCGAGCCCGTCTTGTACGTTGGGCGATAGGACAACGTTCCAGTTGACCTGAGAGCGCAGAAAGCCGCGCGTGTAGTAGCCGAACAGCAGGGCGCGATCCTCGTCCTGCGTGATGTTGGCACCGGAGGTGTGCCAGATGCGGCCGTCGACGGCGATGATGGAGCCGGCCTTGGCCTCGAAGGGGACGAGGTGGGCGGCGGGGTTTCCGCCGAGTTCGGCGCGACGGGTCAGCTGGTGGCTGCCGGGAATGTAGAGGGTCGCGCCGTTTTCGAAGCGCACATCGGTGAGGCACCAGATGATGTTGATCGACCAGGGCTCGAACCACGGCTCGGGCACCACCAAGGCTTGATCAGAATGCAGGCTCATGGAGCGCGCGCCCGGGCGGGCGATATTGGCGGTGAAGTTGGAGATCAGGATGTCGTCGCCCAGCAATTGACGGACGAGGTCCAGCGCCACAGGACGTGTGATCAGGTCGCGGAAGACCGGGTCGATGTCGAGCAGTTCGAACACCCGGACGTTGGCGGCATTGGGGTCGAGGTAGGGGATGTAGGTGTCGCGGCCGCGGTGGGCATATTCCTCTGCGGCGGCCCAGAGGCGTTGGAGCACGTGGGTGGTTTCGTCCGGTGCCAGGACGTCAGCGATCACGCACCAGCCGTCCTGGAGCAGTTGAGCCTTGGCGGTCGCCGCTCTATCCACTGTCACAGCAGGCATCATAGTCAAACCAACCCCAACCGTCCCGCGACCTCTTCCCCAATTGCCAGTGAACTGGTCAGGCCAGGGCTCTCGATACCGAACAGGGTGACCAGACCCTCCAAGCTGTGATCAGCCGGGCCGTCGATACGGAAGTCGGGTTGCGGCTCGCCGGGGCCATGAAGTTTGGGGCGGATGCCGGCATAGTCGGGGTTCAGACTACCGTCCCTAAGATTTGGCCAGAACTTACGGATATAGCTGTAGAAACCCTCCGCACGCTGAGGATCGACGCTGTAGTCTAAGGTGTCGACATAGGCGAGGTCGGGCCCGAACACCGCCTGGCCGCCGAGGTCGCGGCGATAATGGGTGCCCAGCGCTCCGGGGATCGGCGGGGGATAGATTAGGCGGGCGAAGGGGGCCTTGCCGGTGAGGCGGAAATAGACGCCCTTGCCGTAGTGCAGGGTCGGGATGGTGTCCTGCGGGAAGCCCGCGATTGTCGCCGCCACAGTCTGAGCCGAGAGGCCGGGCGCGGTGATCAGATAACGACAGGTGAGCGTGGTCGGATCGGCCCCGCCGGCCCGAACTGACCAGCCGCCGGTGGCTATCGGGCTCGCGCCTTCGAAGGGCGTCGAGGTGACCACCGCGCCGCCTGCCGCCTCGATCTCACCCTGCAGGGCCAGCATGTAACCGTGACTGTCGAACACGCCACTCTGGGCCGACATCAAGGCAGATCGGCAATTGAGTTCGGGCTCTAGGGCTAGGGCCTGCGCGCCGGTTAGACGCGACATACCCTCCACATCGTTGGCCAGCGCTTGGTCCATGATGGCGTCGAGCCGGGCCTCCTCCTCGTGCGTGGTGGCGACCACCAGCTTGCCGCAGCGGTCATAGGCGACCTTGTGACTATCTAGGAACGGATATAGCGCTCGGCGGCCTTCGACGCAGAGCCGCGCCTTCAGCGAACCTGTAGGATAGTAGAGCCCGCCGTGCACCACTTCAGAATTGCGCGCCGAGACACCTTCGCCAATGATCGGCTCAGACTCCAGCACCGCGACGACCATTCCCCGGCGCCCGAGGGCATAGCCGCAGGCCAGACCCACGGCTCCCGCGCCGACCACCACAGCATCAAAATCAAATTCACTCATGGCCTTGGCCATATCGGAGGCCAAGCGGATTGCAAGCTAGCAGGCCATCCAGGCCGCCCAAAGCTTGGCTTCCTCTGCTTTGGCCGTAACCACGGAGGCATCTTTGACGTGGCCGAAACCTCGGATCTGTTGAGGGATCTGCGCGATAGCCAGCGCGATGGGCATGCGGGTTTCCGAAACTCCCGTCAGCAGCCGATCAAGACCGGTCTCATAGTCCGCCAAGAGTTTGCGCTCCATGGCGCGCTCTTCAGAATAGCCGAAGAGGTCGAACGCCGTGCCCCGCAGGCCCTTGAGCCGCGCCAAGACCGGGAAGCCGTAGTCCAGCATCCAACCACCGAAGGCGATCTTGCGCGGATGACCCTGGTCATCCTTGGGCGAGAAGATCGGCGGGGCGAGCCAGACCTTGGTCTTGCCGCCCTTGAGCGTTTTGGCGCGTTCGGCGGCGAAGCGACCGTCGGCATAAAGGCGGGCGACCTCGTACTCGTCCTTGTAGGCCATAAGCTTGTAGAGATTGACGGCCACGGCGCGGGTTAGGGGCTCTGAGCCCAAGGCGGCGACCTGGTCGACCCGGCGGCGATAGCGATCCGAATAGGCCAGGTTCTGATAAGCCGCCAACTCAGCGACGCGGTGGGCTATCAGGGCGTCCAGGGGCATGGTTTCCGGGGTCGGACCATCCGCCTCGGCGGGGCCGCGCGCGGCAGGATCGTAGCAGACCTTGCGACCCAGTTCGAAGGCTTGCAGGTTTTGGTCTGCCGCCACACCATTCAGCTTGATCGCGCGATACATGGCGCGACTGGAGACCGGGACCAGCCCCTTTTGCCAAGCAAAGCCCAGCATGATCATATTGGCATAGATGGCATCGCCCATCTGGGTCTCGGCCAGATGGTGGGCGGGGGCCTCATCATAGGACTTGGCAGCCGCAGTGATGCGTTTGGCCATGTTCCCGGCGTCAAATCCGACGTCGCGGTCGGCGACGAAATCAGCGGTCGGGGCGAAGTCTTCATTGCCGACGGCGGCGGTGCGGTCTTTGGCATAGAGGGCGAGCGCATCGGGTCCGGCCGCAGACAAGATGTCGCAGGCGATCAGCACGTGGGCGCTGGCCGCCGGGACCCGTCCGCCGACCACGCTGGTCTCGGTCTGGCCGATACGCACATGGGAGAACACCGCCCCGCCCTTTTGTGCCAAGCCGGTCATATCAACCACCGAGGCTGCGCGGCCGTCGATATGGGCCGCCATGGCCAGGATCGAGGCGGTGGTGGTGACACCGGTACCCCCAATGCCGGTGAAGACGATATTGCGCACGCCGTCGATGGCTTCAAAAATCGGCAGGGGCGTGGAGTCGGCGGTCAGGGCCGGCATGGCTTCCCGCTGGGCGTTTTCGCCGCCCTCGATGGTGACGAAGGAGGGGCAAAAGCCGTCCAGGCAGGAATAGTCCTGATTACAGCTGGACTGATTGATCCGCCGCTTGCGCCCGAACTCAGTATTGAGCGGCTCCACCGACACGCAGTTGGAGGCCTTGGAGCAGTCGCCGCAACCCTCGCAGACCAGGGGGTTGATCATCACTCGCTTTTCAGCCACCGCCAGCTTTCCGCGCTTGCGACGACGGCGTTTTTCGGTGGCGCAGACCTGATCATACAGGAGGACGGTGGTGCCGACGGTATCGCGGAGTTGACGTTGGACCTGCATCAATTCCGCACGCGATCGAACCTCGACGCCGGGGGCTAGATCGGTGACGCCGTCATAGCGGCTGACGTCCTCGGCGACGATGACGGTCTTGGCCACACCCTCGGCAGCCAGCTGGCGGGTAATCTGGGCCGGTGTAAAGCCGCTCTCAGCCGCCTGACCACCGGTCATGGCCACGGCATCATTGAAGAGTAGTTTGTAGGTTATGTGACTGTTCACCGCGACCGAGGCTCGGATCGCCAGGGAACCGGAGTGGTTATAGGTGCCGTCGCCGAGATTGGCGAAGACGTGCGGCTCGCTCATGAACGGCGAGGCCCCCACCCAAGTGAGGCCTTCACCGCCCATCTGGCTGTGCAAATCCGTAGACGGATCAGTGAAGGTGGCCATGTAGTGACAACCGATCCCAGCCAGGGCGCGCGAGCCCTCCGGCAACCGGGTTGAGGTGTTATGCGGGCAGCCGGAGCAGAAGAACGGTTTGCGCTGTTGGTCGGTTGCCCAGGTGACGGCGGCCATGGAGGCAGCGGAAACCCGGCTGAGATAGTCATGAACCCGGTCCATATGCGGACCTGGCGGCAGGCGGTCGGCGATGGCCAGGGCCACCTCTGCCACTGAGAGCGAGCTCAGCTCTGAGAGTAGCGCGTGGCCGACCTCGTCGGTCTTGCCGATAATTCGAGGACGGGCATGGGCTGGTAGATCATAGAGCACGGCGCGGGCCTGGGTCTCGATCAGCGGACGCTTATGCTCGATGACCATCAGGGTTTCGAGGCCGGCGGCGAAGGCTTTCAGGCCCTGCGGCTCAAGCGGCCAGGGCATGCCGACCTTATAGATCACCACGCCGAGGCTGGCGGCCTCCTCGAAGGAGATGCGCATGGCCGCAAAGGCTTCGATGACATCCTTGTAGGCTTGGCCCTGGCACACGATACCCAGGCGAGGCCGTGGCGCGCTCAGCACGACCCTGTCGATCTTGTTGGCCCGCGCAAACGCCAAAGCAGCAGGGAGCTTGAGGGTCCGGAGCCGGCGCTCCTTGTCCAGCGGTTGGTCTTTCAACCGAATGCCGAGCCCGCCCGCGGGAATAGCGAAATTGGCCGGCGACTGGAATTTGTGGCGATCCAGCGAGACATCAATGGTGACGCCGGAGTCCATGGTGTCGGCCAGAGCGATCAACCCGACCCACAAGCCGGAGAACCGCGACATGGCATAGCCCATCAGGCCGTAGTCCAGCACCTCCTGAACGTCGGCTGGCGAGAGCACCGGCATCTCGAAGTCTTGGAACGCATATTCCGACTGCGACGGCAGGGTGGAGGACTTGCAGGTATGGTCATCGCCGGCCACCGCCAGCACCCCGCCCTTGGGAAAGGTCCCGGCAAAATTGGCGTGCTTGAAGGCGTCGCCAGTGCGGTCAACGCCAGGCGCTTTGCCGTACCACATGCCAAAGACGCCATCGTACTTAGCGCTGGGGAATAGGTTTGCCTGTTGAGAGCCCCAAACCGCAGTTGCAGCGAGGTCTTCGTTGAGACCTTCCTTAAATACCACATGGCTCTGATCGAGGTGTGTTTGGGCGCGACGAGCCTGCTGATCCAAGCCACCCAACGGGGAGCCGCGATATCCGGATAGAAAACCCGCCGTGTTGAGGCCCGCGCGCGCGTCCAGCCGCCGTTGATCCATCAGGACGCGCAACAGAGCCTGGACTCCGGTGATAAACACCCGGCCTTCCAAGAGGAGAAATTTGTCGTCTAGCGTCACATCTGAGTGTCGCATGGCAAAATCCTTCCACGCTGCACGGTTACAGCCTCTGCAAGATCATATATGTGGATGGCAATTGCTTGCTAAAGTCATGCCCTTGACCGTCGAATATGGGGCAAGAATGCAGCTGAAATGCCCCTGAGGCGGGAGGAATATGTGTCTGAGACCCTAGATGCCGTCGATGCTAAGATTCTGGACCTGATCCAACACGATGCGAGCCTGTCCGTCGCCGATATCGCCGACCGGGTAGGCCTGTCGTCCAGCCCCTGTTGGCGGCGGATCAAACGCCTGGAGGATAGCGGCATCATCCAGCGTCGGGTGACGATCCTGGATCGCGACAAGCTCGGCCTGGGGTTTGAAGTCTATTGCACGGTGAAGCTCTCCCTGCCCTCCAAGGAGAATCTCGATGCCTTCGAAACGGCTATCGGCAAGCTGGCCGAAGTGGTGCAGTGCGCCACGGTGACAGGCTCGGCCGACTATGAGCTGCGGGTGGTGACCCGTGACATGCACGCCTTCGACACTTTCCTGCGGGAGAAGATCCTGGGCCTCGGCCTCGTTTCGAATATTGAAAGCCGGATCGTCATTCGCTCGGTCAAGAACACCACCGCCGCACCATTGGGCTTAGTCAGCCCCTATGTGAGTTCGCAGGGCTAACCTTCCAGCGCCCGGCGCGTCTGATCCCAGTACTGATACCCAGTGATCAGGGTGATCAGGGTTGCGACCCAGAGCAGGGAGTGAGCCGCCAGTGTCATCCCCGCCAAACCGGATGGCTCGAACCCGAACGCCGCCCAGGCCGAGACCAAGAATTCGGCTCCCAATGCGATAAGCTGCAAGGCGGTCTTCCACTTGGCGAGCGTCGTCACGGGCAGCTTGATCCCCTTGGCAGCGCCGACCTCACGCAGGGCGCTCACGGTGAATTCACGGAACAGGATCAGCCCGACGGGCAATACGATCGTGGGATCTGATCCCAGGGCCAGCAAACCCAGCGCCGCGCCGCAGACCAGCACCTTGTCGCCGATCGGATCAAGGATCGCCCCCCAAACCGTGACCGCGTCGAGCTTGCGAGCCAGCCAACCGTCGAAATAGTCGGTGATGGCAGCGACAACAAAGGCCCAGAACGCCCAGCGCAACAAGCTTTCGCGGGTTTGCGCGAGCAGTCCGTCGCGGAGGATGGGTAGGTCGCCTGCCGCCGCCGTCAAGGCCACGAACATCAACAGGGTCAGTACCAAGCGCCCGGTGGACAGGATATTGGGCAATGCCTTCATGGGACCTGGGATATCCCGATCGCCGACACTCGCCTAGCCCTTCCGGAAGTGGTCGAATATCCGCTGGGCCAGAGGTTCGCTAACGCCCTCGACCTTGGCCAAGTCATCCACGGAGGCACGACTGACCCCGCGCGCCGAGCCAAAGGCATGGAGCAAGGCGCGTTTGCGACCGGGACCGACGCCTTCGACTTCGTCCAACGGGTTCCTCTTCATCTCCGCGCTACGCTTGGCCCGGTGGGTGCCGATGGCGAAACGGTGGGCTTCGTCCCGCAGTCGCTGGAGATAGTAGAGCACCGGCGATTTGGGCTCGAGCATGAAGGGCGGCTTGCCCGGGATGAAGAACCGTTCCAGCCCCGCGTCACGGTCCGGCCCTTTGGCCACGCCGACCAAGGCCACATCGTCGACCCCGAGTTCCTCGGCCATCTCCAGGGCCGCCGCCAGTTGGCCCGCGCCGCCGTCGAGCAAGACCAGGTCGGGCCGCGGTGCCCCCTCCCCCGCTTCATCGTCCTTGACCAGTCGGGTGAAGCGGCGGCGCAGCACCTCCTTCATCATGCCGTAGTCGTCGCCGGGCGTCAGCTCGGTGCTCTTGATATTGAACTTGCGGTACTGGCTTTTCTGGAAGCCGTCGGGGCCGGCGACGATCATTCCGCCCACCGCATTTGTGCCCATGATGTGGCTGTTGTCGTAGACCTCGATGCGCTCTGGCGAACTCTCTAAGCCGAACGCTTCAGCCACACCGGCCAGCAGCTTGGTTTGGGCCGAACTCTCGGCCATTTTGCGCCCGAGCGCCTCACGGGCATTGGTTAGGGCCTGGTCCACCAACTGGCGCTTGTCACCCCGCACCGGCTTGCTGATCTCCACCTTGCGCCCGGCCTTGGTGGCAAAGGCTTCCGCCAATAAGTCCCGCTCATAGGGTTCCACATTGGTGAGGATGAGCTTAGGAATCGGGCGGTCATCATAGAACTGGCCGACAAAGGCGCTCATGACCTCCGCATCGGTGTCGGACTTATCGACGCGCGGAAAATAGGCGCAGTTGCCCCAGTTCTGACCGGCCCGGTAGAAAAACACTTGCATACAGGCCTGACCGCCCTGCGCATGCAGGGCGAATATATCGGCCTCCTCCATGGTCTCCGGATTGATCTGAGTTTCCTGAGCCACTGACGCCAAGGCGCGGATGCGGTCGCGCAGGCGGGCGGCCCGCTCGAACTCCATTTCGTCAGAGGCGGCTTGCATGGCGTCCGACATCTTGGTCATCACCACCCGGCTCTTGCCGCGCAGGAAGTCCTCAGCTTGGTCCACCAGTGTGCCGTAGTCCTCCAGGCTGATCAGGCCCGTGCAGGGCGCTGCGCAGCGCTTGATCTGGTGCAGCATGCAGGGTCGGGTGCGGCTCTCATAGACGCTGTCTGAACAGGACCGCAGCAGGAAAGCCTTCTGCAGTGTGTTGAGCGTCTTGGTCACCGAGTGAGCCGAGGCGAAGGGACCGAAATAGTCGCCTTTGATGGTGTGCGCGCCCCGATGTTTGCGCAACTGCGCCGCCGGATGTTCCCGGCGAATAACGATTTCAGGAAAGGATTTGTCGTCGCGAAGCAAGACGTTGAAGCGGGGCTTCATCTGCTTGATCAGGTTTATTTCAAGCAACAGGGCGTCGGTCTCGGTCTTGGTGGTGACGAACTCCATGGAGCGGGTGAGGTCCACCATCAGGGCGATGCGCTGCGTGTGGAATCGGCCCTGAGCGTATTGGATCACCCGCTTCTTCAATGAGCGCGCCTTGCCAACATAGAGGACCTCGTCGTCCTCACCGATCATGCGGTAGACACCTGGCGCATCGGGCAACCGGCGCACCACATCGGCAATGACGGCGGCCCCCTTGAGGGGCGCATCTGGCGTGGCGACGGACATCAGCCAGATATAGGTGAGTCCGAGGTGTAGGGGCAGGGTTTAGAGTTTGGCCTTGCCGTTGGAGATTTTGGTGAAGTCGCCTTGTGACAAAACTTCATAGGCTCCAGCTGTGGTTTTGCGGAACAACGGGTCCTTGACCACCTTGGGATTAAAACCGTCTGTCACCAGATCCATCTTGCGATGCTTGAAGGTCCCGGTGGTCTCTATGACCGGTAGCAGTCGCAGGAATACCGGCCGAGCGAAGGACGGTAAGTCACGACCGACATAGTCCCCAAAGGCCACCAGATCGAACTCGGGATCCACCACCAGGGCAGCCATGCCGGCGCGGCCCTCGGTGCCGGGGACCTCAACGCCATAGACATCCACCTCGCGGACCCCGGGGGCCGCCTGGAGTAGCGCTTCAATCTCGGCAGTGGAGACGTTTTCGCCCTTCCAACGAAAGGTGTCGCCGATACGGTCTATGAAGTAAAAATAGCCGTCCGCGTCAGTTTTCATCAGGTCGCCGGTGCGGAACCAGGCATCCCCGCGCGCGAAGACGTCGCGAAGCACCTTCAGCTCCGAGGCCTTCTTGTCCACATAGCCGGTATAGTCACTGCCACCCTCGACCCCGCCGATTTGGCCTATGCATTCGCCCACCTGTCCGAGACCAGCCTGTAGGCACAGGCCGTTCAGGCCGCGGACCGGCTGGTCGGTTTCCACGTCAAACTGGATCAGGCGAACGTTGAAACGCTTGGCCAACCATTTCGGCACCCGGCCAATGGCCCCGACCTTGCCGTCCCAATTGAACAGCGAAACCGTACCTTCGGTGGAACCATAGAATTCTAAGATGTTTGGCAGTCGGAACCGGGCGCGCATCTCGGTCCAGACATCGCCGCGCAAACCGTTGCCGAACGCCAAGCGGAGCTTGTGCCGCGTTTCATCGGGTTGCGGCGGTTGATTGACGAGGTAGCGGCAAAGCTCGCCGATATAGACGAACATCGTGCAGTTCTCGGCGACGATGTCGGGCCAAAACTGACTGGCCGAGAACCGCGCCTTGATGACGGCCGATCCACCGCTCAGCAGCGCTGCGCCGAGACCGCAGAGCCCGCCGGTGGCGTGATAGAGCGGCAGAGGCACATAGATGCGGTCTTTGTCGGTGGCACCCGTCGCCCCAGCGAAGCCGCGCATGTAGGTCTGGACTCTTGCATGGGTGATCCGTGCAGCCTTGGGCAAGCCGGTGGTTCCGGAGGTGTAGATATAAAGCGCGGTATCGCGGGCCGTCATGTCCTCACGCGCCGACTTGTCGGGTGGCAATTGGCTGCAGCTTTTCAGCGCCTGCTTGAGATCATGCTGATCCCCGTGCGCGGTGCCGAGCAGCCATTGCTGGGTGTGCTTTTCCAGCAGCGCCTTGGCCGTCTCGAAAGCTGAGGCGGTTTCATCATCGACGATCACGTGGCCTGCGCCGGATATGTTCAGGCAGTGAGCAAGGGCCGGACCGCTCAGCTGGGTGTTGATCAAGGCCGTGATGACGCCGACCTTGCTAAGGCCGTACCAGATCGGGAAGTATTCCAGCCGGTTTGGCATAATCAGCGCCACTGTCTGACCGCGCCGCAGGTTGAGGCTCTTGGCCCAACTGGCATAGCGATTGGCCATGGCATCCATCTCGCCATAGGTCAGGGTCTTGTCTTCAAAGGTCAGGGCCGGTCGGTCTCGCCATTGCTGCGCAGCGGCCTGCAGGTCATCACAAATCAGGTTGTCGCTGTCAGGCGCAATGGTTTTCACCCGCTTGAGGGTTCGGTTTAGCCCCTTCCAGAACCGCCAATCCCGCTCCAAGCGGGCTCTCAATCGCATAGTGGCTCTCCAACGCGCCCCTACCTTGAAGGGTGCTAGCGCCGACGGTCAAGGGCCGGACTGCTATGAGAAGCGTTCCCAAGCCGATTGTCGAGACATGCCGAGGGATTCGCCGATCACAGCCCAGCTTACTTTGCGCTTGCGCAACAGATCGACGGTCCATTGAAGCTGGCTTCCTTTCCCGCGAAGGGTGGCTTCGAGCGCTGGAAGTTGGCCGATCAAGCGCTCTGTGGGTGCCTTCTCTGGAGACATGTGTTGGGAGACATTCGGCGTTCCGCCCGCGATATAGACATCGCAAAGCGCGACACACTCATCGCAGATGCAGATGTTTCCCGGTCCAGCGATCAGCTTCTTCACCTCATGCTGTGACTTCATGCAGAAGGAGCAATAGTGGACGGCTGGGGCGATCTCGCCGAATTTACCGGTCTTGGCTGGTGTCTCGGACATGAGACTGTCTCCGTCAGGTTCATCCTGACTGTCAGGTAATGCCTGACGTCCACTTCGTCAAGATACTCCTGACGCAAGAGGCCGTCTTTCCGCACCGGCTTCGCAACACCACACTGGAATGCGGAAACAAATCGACTGACGCGCACACCGTCCGTTGAGTGTTAAAAGACATGAAACAGGAACCCGTGATGGCGAGGGGCAACTCTGAATGATTATGTGAATTAATTCAACAACCCGGGGCAGTGACGTTAGTCGCCACGGCGATTTCCCGGAACCAGTAGCAGCTCTCACTGTTGTGACATCATGTTCATCTAAGGAATTCACACCATGACAACTGCCACCAACACTGTAAGTCGTCGCAAGGTAAGCTCTACTGTTCGCGAACGCAACATCTTGCCGGAGATGGATACCGTGTCGTTCACACCGGTTTATGCGCGGGAACGAACGCGGCGCTCAGGGATACCTAAGATCGCGTGGATGCTGGTCCCCACGCTGGTGATCGCTGCAGCTCTAACTGCCTATGTGTTAAGCAACCCACGGGCCCCGGCCGTAGATAAAGACCCACTCCCCGCGCCGGTCGCCAGCGAAGCGGCAGCATCGACGCAGGCACCGATGATCATTGGTGCCGCGCCTATGAACCCCTCGCCCGCGACGCCGACAACAGTTGTCGCGCGGTCTACAGCAACCCCGGTCGTCGCACCATCGCGTCGAATCTCGACTGCCAAGCCGCGTCCAGCCGCCCCAGTGACAAGTAACGCCAGTGCGGAATTGCCCGAGGCCCCAATGGCGTATGACGGCAATGCGTCGGCTTCAGCACCAAACCCGCCAGCGGTGCCGCTTGAAGTGCCAAGTCAGCCGGTAGACCCCGCGCCAAGCGCGGCACCGGAGCCGCTACCGACGCCTAACGTCGTCCCGGAAGTGAGGAATTGATCCCCAAATAGAGCTTCTCAATCTGCGCGGCTCCCCTCTTAGGTGGGGCCGCGCGCCGTCAAGTGCTTAGTCGACATTGACGTCTAATCCCATCGCGGTGAGAAGGCGATATTGCTGATCGGCATCGACCTTAATGTCCTGCAAGGTCGCAAGTTTGGTGAGATCCAGACCACTAACTTCCGCCCCTCGAAGATCGGCCTTGGCAAGCTTGGCCCCCGCCGTCAGGGCTTGAAACAAGTCGGTCTCCCGCAGATCACAACCCTCCAAGTCGGCATCCCGCAGATCGGCTTCCCGAAACGAGCTTTGGCTGAAATTGCCGCCGGGCACCCGAACCTCGGCCAGATCGGCTAGTTCCAGATTGCACGCCGTGAAGGTCGCGGCCCAACGCACCACATTGCGACCAAAGGCCTGGCCAAAGTCAGCCTTCAGGAAGTTCGCGCCGCGCAGATTGCAGGTGTCGAAGACGGCGTTGTAGAGGCTGACCCGGTCAAACTTTGCGAAGGACAGGTTAGCCTTAGCGAACCGCGCGCCCTCCATCCGCCCGAAGGCGAATTGGCACCCCTGCTGGCCCTCCGACATGGTGCAGTCTTCAAACACCGCCTCGCACAGATCGGCACCCGCGAACCGGCAACGGATCAGTCGGCAGGTCGTAAAGCGCGCGCCCTCCAGCACCGTGTTGGAAAACTGCACGTCTTCAAAGGTACAGTCTTCGAAGATCGCGTCGGCGAGATCAGCATCTGTGAAATCGCGGTCGGAGAGGTCGGTGTCTTTGAACTGCGCACCAGATTCGAGTTTCACGCCTACCCCTCCCCCGCTCATTCCCGCGAAAGCGGGAACCCAGGTGTCTTATCTTGAAGCTCAGGCCCAACGCAAAAAGCCTGGGTCACCGCTTTGGCTGCTTCGCGCCGCAACTCCGTGGTCGCGGGGATGCACGGGATGAGGTTAGTCCCCCACCACCGGCACCTGGATTTCACCGCCACCCGCCCGGAACTTCTCCGCCATCTCGGCCATGCCCACACTCGCCACGTCGTTCTGACGCGCCGCCGTCTCGCGGATTTCCTGGCTGATCTTCATGGAACAGAACTTGGGGCCGCACATGGAGCAGAAGTGGGCGGTCTTGAAGGCCTCCTTGGGCAGGCTCTCATCGTGATATTCCCGCGCGGTCTCCGGATCGAGGCCCAGATTGAACTGATCCTCCCAACGAAACTCGAACCGCGCGCGGCTGAGCGCATCGTCCCAGGTCCGGGCACCCGGATGACCCTTGGCCAAGTCGGCGGCGTGGGCGGCGATCTTATAGGTGATCACGCCCTGCTTGACGTCTTCCCGGTCGGGCAGACCCAGGTGTTCCTTTGGCGTCACATAGCAAAGCATGGCGCAGCCGAACCAGCCGATCATCGCCGCGCCGATGCCGCTGGTAATGTGGTCATAACCCGGCGCGATGTCGGTGGTCAGCGGGCCCAACGTATAGAAGGGGGCCTCGCCGCAGCTGGCCAGTTGCTTGTCCATATTGACCTTGATCTTGTGCATGGCCACGTGGCCGGGGCCTTCGATCATAGTCTGGACGCCGTGTTTCCAGGCCACCTTGGTCAGTTCGCCCAGGGTTTCCAGTTCGGCAAACTGCGCGGCGTCATTGGCGTCGGCGATGGAGCCGGGCCGCAAGCCGTCGCCCAGCGAGAACGACACATCATAGGCCCGCATGATTTGGCAAATGTCTTCGAAGTGCTCGTAAAGGAAGTTCTCCTTGTGGTGAGCCAGGCACCACTTGGCCATGATCGACCCACCGCGCGAGACGATGCCCGTCACTCGCTTGGCCGTAAGCGGCACATATGACAGCCGCACGCCGGCATGGATGGTGAAGTAGTCCACACCTTGCTCGGCTTGTTCGATCAGGGTGTCGCGGAACACTTCCCAGTTCAGGTCTTCGGCAACGCCATCCACCTTTTCCAGCGCCTGATAGATCGGCACCGTGCCGATCGGCACCGGGCTGTTGCGGATGATCCAGTCGCGGATGTTGTGGATGTTGCGACCGGTCGACAGGTCCATCACCGTGTCGGCGCCCCACCGGGTGGCCCAGACCATCTTGTCCACCTCGTCGGCCACGGTAGAGAGCACCGCCGAATTGCCGATATTGGCGTTGATCTTGACCAGGAAGTTGCGGCCAATGGCCATCGGCTCCAGTTCGGTGTGATTGATATTGGCCGGGATGATAGCCCGGCCCCGCGCCACTTCGGACCGCACAAATTCCGGCGTCACGAAGTCGGGGATTGAGGCCCCGAAGTCCTCGCCGTCGCGGATGAACGGGTCGCTTTCCCGGCGGCGCAGGTTTTCGCGGATTGCCACATATTCCATCTCTGCGGTGATCAGGCCGCGCTGGGCATAGTCCAGCTGCGTGACTGCGCCGGCTCCCTTAGCGCGGTAGACGCGGCGAGGAGCATTGAACACCGGTGCCAGATGTTTGCCGGTTGCGCCGCCATTGTCCTCCGGCTTTACCGCGCGCGGATGGGTGACGATCTCTACATCACCGCGCGACACCACCCAGGGCTCGCGGGTTTTGGAGAGGCCCTTGTCGATATCGATGGTCGCCGTCGGGTCGGTATAGGGGCCTGACGGATCATAGATGGTCACCGGCGGTTCATTGGCGCTGGGATGGACGGCCACTTCGCGGAACGGCACGCGGATGTCGGGCCACAAAACGCCGGGTTGATAGACCTTGCGCGAGCCTGGGCGCTCGCCCGTCGGGATCGCGTTGGCGATGGGGGTCTGGATATTCACCGGCAGGCTCCAAGGGTTTGAGCCACGGGCAAAGGTTTTCGGACAATCAGGCCCGTTCCCTTCGCCGGCATGACCCGGATCAGGTTCTGCGAGTTGCGGGCTCACCCGCCTCTCAGCCGCTCAAGCGCGGCTCCCCGAGGACGGCTCGAACCTAGGCCTGATCACCGCCCAGGGGAAGCCAGCTAGATACTAATTTGCGTGCCCATCTCGACGACCCTACCCGCAGGGATATGGAAAAACTCTGTCGGGTTGGCCGCGTTGCGGGTCATCCAGATGAACAGGTTGTTGAGCAGTTTGGGCAGCCGCGAATGGACCGACCTAACGATCGTCCGGCGACCCAGGAAGAAGGACGTCGACATGACATCGAACACAATCCCGTGCTTACGCAGTGCGGCGAGAGCCTTGGGCACGTTCGGGGTTTCCATGAATCCGTAGGTCAGTGAGACGCGGGTGAAATCCTCCGACATCTTGTCAACCACCGCGCGCTCAAATTCGGCCACACGGGGAACATCGGCGGTTCGAACGCTAACGATCAGATTACGCTCGTGCAGCACTCTATTGTGTTTGAGATTGTGCAGCAGCGCGCCGGGTGCAAGATCGGGGTCGGCCGTCAGAAACACAGCGGTCCCAGAGGCCCGGAAGGTCGAGCGGGTATTGAGGAACGGCAGCACATCGTCCAGCCGGGGACTATCAGCGGCGATCTTCTCACCGATGATTTCCGACCCGCGAACCCAGGTCGCCATTAGCGTAAAGACAGCCGCGCCGAGGATCACAGGCACAAATCCACCCGAGAAGAACTTCAGGGCATTGGCACCTAAGAAAACCATATCAATGGTGAGCAGCGGCCCGATCAACGCCACCGCTGCCGGTAGCGACCAACCCCAGCGACGCCGCACCACGATGAAGGCCAAACAGGTTGTCACGGCCATGGTACCGGTCACTGCCAACCCATAGGCATGGGCCAGATTGGAGGAAGTCTTGAAGATCGCGATCAAGAACACCACGCCCACTGCCAGGATCAGATTAATCTGCGGCAGGTAGATTTCACCCGCCTGGGTTTGCGACGTGCGTAGCACCGTCATGCGCGGCAACAGACCCAGCTGCATGGCTTGATTGGTCAATGAAAATGCCCCGGTGATCACCGCCTGAGAGGCGATAATCGTTGCGGCGGTGGCCAACACGACCAGAGGCGCCCGGTAGACTTCCGGTGCCATCAGGAAGAACCAGTCGGCATTAGCGACAGGTTGCCCGTGCGCGTGCGCAATGGCATTCAGCACGAAGGCACCTTGGCCCATATAGTTGAGCACCAACGCCGGGAGCACGAAGCTGATCCAGGAGGCCTGGATCGGCCAGCGCCCGAAGTGGCCCATATCAGCATAGAGCGCTTCCGCCCCGGTCACCGTCAGAAACACAGAGCCCAGCACAAACAGCCCCGCGACTCCGTGGTGGGTCAGGAAAGTGATGGCCCAGTAAGGGTTTATCGCTGCGGCGATGCTCGGCTGAACCACAATATGCACGACACCAAGCGTAGCGATGGCCAGAAACCAGACAATGCAGATCGGACCAAAGAAGCGGGCAACGCCACCTGTGCCGCGAGACTGGATGGCAAACAATCCAACCAGAATTGTCAGGCTGGAGATCAGCACCGCCGGCAGGGTGACATGCATAGCCAAGGCGGGCACGCTGCGCAGACCTTCAACGGCGGAGAGCACTGAAACGGCGGGCGTAATGACTGCATCGCCATAGAACAGTGCCGCCCCAAGGCAGCCCAAGACAAAGATTAATGGTGTGCGACGGCCAACCGCCGCTTGAGCCAAAGCGGTTAATGAAAGCACGCCTCCCTCACCGCGATTGTCGGCCCGCATCAAGAAAAGCACGTATTTGACGGTCACGACAAGGATCAGCGCCCAGAGCGCCAACGATGTAACGCCCATCACCGAGCCCAGGGTCAGCCCTCGTTCCCCGGTCTGACTCAAGGCTTCGCGAAAGGCATAGAGAGGGCTTGTTCCAATGTCACCAAACACCACGCCGACGCTGCCAATCGCTAACGGCCAGAAGCGTGCGCCGCCCCCGTGTGCGAGGGCAGAGGGATCAGGATTGGGGGAGGTTGCAGCCGGGGATATGGCGGTATCTTCGTCGCCACGCATCAAATCACTATGCTCCAGCGGTCCCAAGTTGGCCTCGAGCGATCGCTGCGCGGCGGCATACGCCTGTCATCGCGGGCTTCCAAGCAAAATCGAGGGACATCAAACCGCCACGGATGGGGTAGTGATGGCCGGACACAACAAACTGCCTGACTTGCATATGTCCAGGAGGCCCGGATGAAAGTCGCAATCTCGGTTTTACTCGCCGCCGCCAGTTTCGCCACCTGTGCAGGAGCTGCCCCGGCGTCCTCGTGTTTCCGCATGCGCGACGCGCAAAGCCACACCGTCGTGGACGCTAAGACCCTCTATCTCTCGGTGCGGGGCAAGGAGGTCTATAAGATGAGCATGAAGGGCTCATGCCTTGGGCGGGCCAACAATACTGATCCGCTGATTACCGAAACCTTTGGCGGCGGCGCGATCTGTCGGCCCATCGACCTGGATCTCAGCGTCGATATGAACGGCTTTGCCAGCCACTGCATCATCGACAAGATCGAGAAACTGAGCCCCGAACAGGTTGCCGAAATTCCGAAGAAACTACGGCCCTGACAGGGCGTCTCCACGCCTGCTATAGGCCGGTGACAATCGGAAGGGCGTGAGTATGAGCAAAGTCTTGGGCGTGTTGGGCGGCATGGGGCCTGCCGCCACCTTGGACTTCTTGACCAAGCTGCAGGCCTATACCCCAGCCAAGCGGGACCAAGACCACATCCGGGTGATTGTCGATATCAACCCCCATGTGCCGGGCGAGAGCGACCCCTTTGCCAAGCCCGGCCCCGTATTGGCCGAAATGGCCGGAGCGCTGCGCGGGGCCGGTGCTGAGGTCTTGGCAATCGCCTCCAATGCCGCCCACGCTTATGCCGACTTGATCAGCCGCGCCTCGGGCCTGCCGTTGATCGACATGATCACCCTGGCGGCTAAGGCGGCCCGCAACACCGGCGCACGTCGCGTAGGCGTCTTGAGTCCTAAACCCGGCACCAAGATATATCACGAATATCTGGCCGCTCAGGGCTTAGGCCTGGTCACCCTATCACCGCCCGCCCAAGGCCAACTCTTGGATCTGCTTGGCAAGGTCAAGGGCGGAGAACGGGGTCCCGAGATCCATGACGGCATGGCTGATCTGGTTCGCAGCCTTATCACCGAGGGGGCCGAGGCGGTGATTATGGGCTGTGTGGAAGCGCCCTGGGTGCTGGACCCGGAGGACTATCGCCAGCCACTAATTGACCCGATGGACCTGCTGGCCCGTCACTCCGTCGCGGTGTGTCTCGGAATGGAGCCGGTGCCGGTGTTTGAGGGTTAGGCTTCCACGCCATTGCTGCTCAGCCGCACGGCGGCACTCTGTAAGCGATGCAGCAGGCGTTTGAGTTGCTCAACCTCTACCGGTGCCAAACCCGCGATCAGCGCGGCCTCGTAGGCAAGCGCTAGGGGGGCGATCTCAGCATAGAGCCTCTGGCCCTCTCGGCTCAGGGCCAAGCGATGGCTGCGGCCGTCGGCCTCGTGCTCGGTGCGGCCCAACAGGTGACGGGTGGCTAGGCCTTGGGTAGCGCGGCTGACGCTGACCTTGTCCATACCGGTCCGCGCGACGATGGTGCCCTGGGTCGAGGGGCCGTCCTCCACCAGCACGCAGATGATCCGCCACTGCGGGATGCTCAGCCCGAACCGGTCCTGATAGGCCCTTGCGATCAGGCCTGACACCGCGTTGGACGCCACAGACAGGCGGTAAGGCAGATAGGCATCCAGCTTCAGCCCGATATCGGTTTCGGTCCCTATCGGGCTGTGGGCGGTCATGAGGCGGCGACGTCCTGTTCGATGGCTCCAAAGATAGAGTGGCGTTTGGCATCGCGCATCTCAATGCGAACCTTGTCGCCAACCTTCAAAAACGGAGTCTTGGGTGTGCCTTGGGCAAGAGTTTCGACGGTGCGCAACTCGGCGAGGCAGGAATAGCCAACGCCGCCCTGCGCAATCGATTTACCTGGATCACCATCCGGCCCGCGATTGGACACCGTGCCCGACCCGATGATCGTTCCGGCGCAAAGCGCGCGCGTCTTGGCCGCATGGGCGATCAGGGTTCCGAAGTCGAAGGTCATATCAACACCGGCATCGGCCTCGCCAAGCGGTTTGCCATTGAGTTCGACCTCAAGGGCCCCATGCAGTTTGCCGTCTTTCCAGCCGTCACCCAGCGCATCAGGTGTCACAGCCACCGGCGAGAAGGCCGACGCGGGTTTGGACTGGAAGAAGCCGAAATTCTTGCTCATCTCGGCGGGGATTAGGTTGCGCAGAGAGACATCATTGGCCAGCAGGACAAGCCGGATCGCCGCCAAACCTTCCTCTCGCGAAGCACCCTGCACCACATCGCCCGTGATCACCGCGATCTCGCCCTCCATGTCGCAACCCCAGGCCTCGTCGGCCAGGGGGATCGGATCGCGCGGGGCTAGAAAGCCGTCGGAGCCGCCCTGATACATCAAAGGATCAGTCCAGAAACTATCGGGCATGTCAGCGCCGCGGGCCTGCCGCACCAGGGCCACATGGTTCACGTAGGCTGAGCCGTCGGCCCACTGATAGGCGCGCGGCAGCGGGCTCTCCGCGTCCTTCTCGTGGAACCGTACGCGGGGGATGGAACCATGCTCCAATCCCTCAGCGAGGCCCCGCAACAGTGGCTCACAACGCTCCCAATCATCAAGCGCCGCCTGCAGGGTCGGGGCCACATTGGTCGCCTCGACACACCACGCCAGATCGTTGGAGACCACCACCAAACGACCGTCCCGACCCCATTTCAACGATGCGAGTTTCATGTGGCCTATCTCCCTATGACCCGAGTCAGTTTGACGCCGTCTTCCTGATGTTGTCCCAGATAAACCACGACTTCGACCAGGATGTCGCCCTGCGGCGCATTGGCCCACAGATAAGATCGCTCGAACTGCGCGGTGCGACCGACCGGGGTGAAGCCCTCATAGGTGTCACCCCAGGGCACCACCTTGGCCAGCTCGCGCCAACTGAGGTCGCAGGCGCGGAGCATTTCTTCCTCGGCCGCGGCGGTGAGGTCGGGATCAATCAAGGGGTCTTCCAGCTATCGACATAGGCCGTGTTCTCGACGGTTGCGGCAGCCTCACCCACCTCCAGCGGATCACGGGTATCGATCATCACTGCATACTCATCGGTGGCTGCCTTGGCCTGGACCAGCATAGATTTCAGCGCCTTGGGGTGCGGGCCATGGGTGAAGCCTGAGGGATGGAACGTCATCATTCCGGCGTCGATATTGTCGCGGCTGAAGAAGTCGCCGGCGTGGTAGAACAGCACCTCGTCGTAGTCGTCATTGTTGTGGAAGAATGGAACCTTGAGTGCGCCGGGGTCGGTCTCGAAGGGACGCGGCGCAAAGGTGCAAACCACGAAACGGTCCGAGACAAAGGTGGTGTGGACGCTGGGCGGCAGGTGATAGCGGTGGCTGGTGACCGGGCGAAGATCCTTCACATTGATCCGCACCGGCGCAAGGTCGCCGTGCCAGCCCACGGCGTCCAGCGGGTTATAGGGATAGGTCGCCACAGAGACTTCGCCGCGCTTCTTGATCTCCACTGGGAATTCCCCCGCCAGGGCCTGATGCTCCCGGAAGGCCTGATCCATCTGCGGCGTGTCGAGCATGGCCGGGTCAAAGATCGCATGCCCGCCGAGCAGGCCCTTATCCGGAGCCGTGAAGTGGGTGTTGGTGGCCTGGATCATCAGGATCGCGGTCGGCTCCGTCGGGCTCAATCGCCACATGGTGCCGCGCGGCAGGTAGAGATAATCGCCTGCCGCATAGACCAGACGTCCATAGTCGCAAAACAGCTCGCCCGCGCCCTGGTGGACGAACAGCAACTGATCGCCGTCAGCATTGCGCGCCAGGGCGGGCATGGGCGCAGCGAGCTTCCAGAACCGGACCTCAATCGCGGCGTTGTGCAGGATCGCCGGGGCCGCCCAGGGCGACAATGGCGCGCTATCCAGCTTGGTTAGATCAAAGGCGCGCGGGCGAAGCGGGCCTTCAAACTTCACCCACCCGGTTGGCGGATGTTTGTGATGCAGGAAGGCCGCTGGACCAAAGAAACCTTCCTTTGATATCTCCCGCTCATAGGTGCCGGGCGGCATATCAGCATGGGCTTGGCGCGAATGGGTGCCCTGGCCGGCGCGCACGGGAATCCAAGTCTTCGAGGAAGCCATCAGGGTTCATCCTTATAGATGCTGACGATCATCGGCCGGCCCTCAGCGGCGCTGGCGCGGTACATGCCGAGTGTATTGAAGCTCCAGGCGATCTGGCCGTCGGGGGCGACCGCGATCACCCCGCCGTCACCGCCGAGCGCGGCGAGCTTGTCTTGGATAACCTCATCAACAGCGGCCTGCAGGCGCATGCCCTTCAGTTCAACCCGAGCGGCAATGGCGTGGGCCACGGCCAGCCGGATGAAATACTCGCCCGACCCGGTCGCCGAAACCGCGCAGGCGGAGTTGGAGGCATAGGTGCCCGCCCCGATGATCGGCGAATCCCCCACCCGCCCCCACCGCTTGCCGGTGATGCCTCCGGTGGAGGTTCCAGCCGCCACCTGGCCTGCACGGTCCAGAGCCACGACGCCGACCGTGCCGTGCTTGCCTTCGTCATGGACCAGATCGGCCTTGGGCGCGTCAGACACGCCGACCGGTTTCGCCGGGATCGGTAGACCTTCTGCAACCAAGAACCGCTCTAAAGACCGCCAACGCTGAGGTGCGTAGAAATAGGCCGGATCGACCTGTTCCAAACCTTGGGTCGCTGCGAAGGCGTCGGCGGGCGGGCCGATCAGCATCACATGGGGCGAATGCGTCATGACGGCTCGCGCCAGACGGATCGGGTGTTTGGTCCGGGTGATCCCCGCCACCGCACCGGCCTGCAAGGTCGCGCCGTCCATGATTGCGGCGTCGAGCTCATTGTGACCCCCCGCCGAGAAGGCCGCCCCGCGACCGGCGTTGAAGAGCGGGTCGTCTTCCAACAGGCAGATCGACACCTCGATGGCGTCCAGCGCCGAACCGCCCTTGTCCAGCACCGCAGCACCAACCTCAGTGACGTGGGCAAGGGCGGCACGATAGGCTTGCTCCTGGTCCGGTTTCAGGCGGCTACGCTCAATAACACCGGCACCACCGTGGACCACGATTGCCCATTTCCTCGTCGCCATATCAGATCAGCCCTTCACCGTCGGCAGCACGCCGCGTCGAATTTGATCCAGTTCAATAGACTCGAACAGGGCCTTAAAGTTCCCCTCTCCGAACCCCTCATTGCCCTTTCGCTGGATCAGCTCGAAGAAGATCGGTCCGATCATGTTTTCGGTGAAGATCTGCAGCAACAGGCCCTGGCCTTGGGTGGGAGCGCCGTCGAGCAGGATGCGGTCAGCACGCAATCTCGCGACATCCTCGCCGTGCCCCGGCACCCGTGCATCGATGCCGTCGAAATACGTGTCGATGGTATCTTGGAAGACCACGCCGTCGGCCCGCATGGTCTCGACAGAGGCGAAGATATCTGCCGCACCTAAGGCGATGTGCTGAATGCCTTCGCCCCTATAGTCCTTCAGGAACTCCTCGATCTGGCTGTGATCGTCCTGGCTCTCATTCAGCGGAATGCGAATCTTGCCGCAAGGGCTGGTCATGGCCTTGGAGATCAGGCCGGTCTGGGCCCCCTCAATGTCGAAATAGCGGATCTCACGAAAATTGAAGATCTGCTCGTAGAAGGTCGCCCAGGTGGCCATTTGACCGCGAAACACATTGTGGGTCAGGTGATCGAGATAGGTCAAACCGCGTGAATTGGCCGCCATCTGCTTCGCCGCCCCGGAGATCGGCACGAAGTCGACATCATAGATTTCCTGCGCGCCGTAGCGGTCCACCAGATAGAGGTTGGAGCCGCCAATCCCCTCAATGGCCGGGATGTTTAGTTCCATCGGACCGGCGGGTCCGATCACCGCCTTGGCACCACGCTCCACAGCCAGCTTAAAGGCCAGAGCCGCGTCCTTGACCCGAAAGGCCATGGCATTGGCCGAGGGACCATGGACCTGGCGAAAATTGGCGGCCTGACCGTTCGGTTCCATATTCAGAATGAAGTTGATGTCGCCCTGGCGAAACCGCAGCACGTTCTTAGACCGATGCCGGTCGGTGGCGGTGAAGCCCATCTTTTCGAACAAAGCCTTGAGTCGCTCAGGCTCTTGGGAGGTGAACTCTACGAACTCGAACCCGTCGGTGCCTAGAGGGTTGTCAAACAGATCACGGGCGGAAACGGTCATCAGAGCCTCTCTAGTGCTATATAGTATCAGTTGTAACTTTATGCCTGATCCGCACCAAGGAGACAAGTCGGCGGCGGACTGATAGCAGACCTCCAAACATCACGACGGAACACCATGCTTCGCAAACTCTATGACTGGGTCATGGGCCTGGCGGCCTCGCGCCACGCCCCGACTGCGCTTGCCGTGGTCTCCTTCGCCGAGAGTTCCTTCTTTCCGATCCCACCAGACGTGATGCTAGCACCTATGGTGTTGGCACGGCCCGAGCGGGCCTATGTCTATGCCGGCATCTGCACGGCAGCATCGGTCATCGGCGGATGCCTGGGCTATGCGATCGGCTTCTATCTCGAACCGGTCGGGCTGGCGGTGTTGCGGCTCATGGGTCACCCTGATGGGCAACAGGCCTTCCAGACTTGGTTTGGAAAGTGGGGCCTGTGGGTCATCCTGATCAAAGGCCTGACCCCGATTCCATATAAGCTGGTGACCATCGCTTCAGGTCTGGCGCATTTTTCGTTTGTGACTTTTCTTTGGGCCTCGGTGCTTACACGGGGAGCCCGATTTTTCCTGACAGCCACCGTGCTGAAAAGTTTCGGCCCTCAGATCCTTGAGCAAGTCGAGCGGCGGCTGGCCCTCTTCACCGGCATTGCCATTGCCGCAATCATTGCCCTGTTGGTGATCCTGAAATTCGCCCACTAGTCTTATAGGCCTTGGGTTCGCCCCGATTTTAGGGTCATATCGACCCTCATGCTGAAGCCACTCAACTACTTCCTGGACCGCTGGCTGCTCTGGGCGCTGATCAGTTCCATCCTGATGCTGGCCATCGCCCACGCCTTCGAGACCTTTGGCGGCTACGCCCCCTGCACGCTCTGCCTCAAGCAGCGAGAGGTCTATTGGGTTGCAGGCACCGTAGCCATGGCCGGGCTAATCGCAGGCCGTCTGGCATTTCTGCCGCGCCTCACCCGGTTGTTTCATGCGCTGCTGACCCTAATCTTCACGGTGGGGACAGCCATCGCGATCTACCATGCCGGTGCGGAGTGGAAGTTTTGGCCCGGCCCAACCACCTGCGCCGGCACCGGAGCCCTGGTGAGCTTGGACTCCCTGACCGCTATCGCCAACGGCACGGCCAAGATCAAGCCCCCGGCCTGCGACGAGGCCGGTTGGCGATTCATGGGTATATCCATGGCCGGCTACAATGCCCTAATTTCCATGAAACTCATGGCGTATAGCAGCTTGGCCGCGTGTGGTTTCCGGTTCAAATCATGAGGACAAAGCCAATCCCAACCCGCCCCGGCATCGGGACTGGTGCAGCCCGATTAGCTGAAATCCTGCGCGTCGATCACGCCGGTGAATTGGGTGCCGTCCACATTTATCGCGGCCAACGCGCGGTGTTGGGGGCCGCCAAGGGCCATGAGCGGATCGCCGGACAATTGGCAGAGATGGAAGACCACGAGGCCGCCCATCTGGCGCGTTTTGACCAGCTGTTGAATGACCACCAGGTTCGCCCAACCCTGATGACGCCGCTCTGGCGGTTGGCCGGGTTCGCGCTGGGGGCCGGAACCGCGCTGCTGGGTGACAAGGCTGCCCATGCCTGCACCGCGGCCGTCGAGACGGTGATCGAAGAGCACTATGCGCAACAGATCGCTGAGCTTTCCGAGCGCGATCCGGCACTCGCCGCCGAGCTGAGCCAGTTCCGCGACGAAGAACTGGCTCACCGTGATCAGGCGTTCCAAGAGGGAGCCCGCGAGACACCGGGATATCCGGTCCTGGCAGCGATCATCCGCGCGGGGTGTCGCACGGCTATCAAGATCAGCGAAAAGCTGTGACCGACGCCGATATCGAAGCCCTGCGTCGGGCCGCCGAACATCCGGTGACCGCCACCCTAGCCGATCTTGACGCAGTTGCCGACGACCTCTCCGCCGCCTTCCAAGACGACCCACAATTCCGCTGGTTCATGCGCGATGATCATCGCGCTGACTTGGCTCGGTTGAATCTTTTCAAACTGATGGTCGCGGGTTCCGGCATCCCCGACGGTATTGTTTCCCGCCCGGTCAGCGGGGGGGCTGCGGCCATCTGGCTTCCCTCGGAAAGCATGACCCCATCATCGCTGATGCAGGAGCTGCGGATCCTGCCCACCATCCTGGCCGCAACGGGTTTTCGGCGGTTCGGGCGCATGATGGCCATGCGCGAGACCATGGAAAAGTATCACCCCAAGGACCGTCCCCACGCCTATCTCTGGTTCCTGGGCGTGCGGCCGGAGGCGCAAGGGTTCGGCGTCGGCTCGCGTTTGCTCGCCGCTGGCTTACGGGATGTGGATGCCCAGGGCCGCCATGCGTACCTCGAAAGCTCCAACGTGGCCAATGTGCCGCTCTATCAGCGCCACGGCTTTGAAGTGGTGGCCGAGTTTGCGCCGGGTCCGGGTGGTCCACCGTTCTACGCTATGTGGCGGCAGGCCGGCCGGGCGGCCAAATGAGCCCGACCGCCCGCCTGTTGCTGACCACGCGGGGCTTTCGGGCCTTCGGCGACGGCTTCATCGCCCTGGTCCTACCGATCTATCTGATTGCCCTGGGCCTCAGCCCGTTTCAGGTGGGATTGATCACCACAGCCACCCTGCTGGGTTCAGCCGCCCTGACCCTCGGCGTCGGCTTTCTCTCCCACCGATTTGCCGCTCGCACCCTCTTGATCGTGGCGTCACTTCTAATGCTGGCGACCGGGCTCTTGTTCTCGCAGGCGCGGGAATTCTGGCCGCTGATGGTCATCGGGTTTGTCGGCACCCTCAATCCATCGGGCGGAGATGTCAGCCCATTCCTGCCGTTGGAACAATCCACCTTGTCCCATGCCGGCCCCGACAATGAACGCACTAAACGATTCGCACGGTTTGGCCTGACGGGCTCCCTGGCCGTGGCCGCAGGATCTCTAGCCGTGGGCTTGGCAGATCGAGTCGGTGCGAACCTGGGGGCCACCACTCTGGACGTCGCCCGCCTGCTCTTCGTAGTCTACGGTCTCATCGGATTGATCGTCCTAGGACTCTATCGCCGACTGCCCAAGGCGCAGAGCGAGGCCGAGGTGGCCCGCACACCGCTCGGCCCCTCTCGCAATCGGGTTCTGTTGCTGGCCGGCCTGTTCAGCATCGACAGTTTCGGCGGTGGGTTCGTCGTCCAGTCCCTGCTGGCCCTGTGGCTGTTCCACACCTGGGGACTGTCTATCGCCACAGCCTCGGCATTCTTCTTTTGGACCGGTGTTTTGACCGCCTTTTCGCAGTTGGCCTCCGGCTGGCTCGCCGCCCGCATCGGCCTGATCAACACCATGGTCTTCACCCACATTCCCGCCAATATCTGCCTGATGTTGGTGCCCTTTGCGCCGAACCTCACCGTGGTCTTGGCACTCCTTCTGGTCCGCGCCAGCCTGTCATCCATGGATGTCCCGGCACGATCCTCCTACGTCATGGCTGTGGTCACCCCGCCCGAGCGGGCTGCCGCGGCCAGCCTGACCAATGTGCCGCGTAGCCTGGCCTCGGCGCTCAGCCCATCGCTTGCGGGTTTCCTGCTGACCATCAGTCCGTTTGCCTGGCCGTTGGTGATCGGTGGCGGCCTGAAAATCACCTATGATCTGCTGCTGCTTGTGATGTTCCAGACCGTTAAACCGCCGGAGGAAAGTTGAACCACCGAGCCGTGATTTGATCGGTTGACGACAAAGCCTTAGCCTAGCTTCGTTCGTGGAGGACTCCCGACATGTTGTTAGATCGACGCAGCCTTGGCTTGATGCTGGCCGCCACCACCGCCGGCCGGTTCGGCGCGGCCCAAGCGCAGACCCCTGAACAAGATCCAGCTGAACCTCCGACTCGGGTCGAAGCCGTCAATGATGCCTTCACTCGGATGCTGGCGCCCGTGACACTGAACGGTCTTGGTCCTTTCCGGTTCATGGTCGATACCGGTGCCAATAGGTCCTGCATCTCCAAGGTATTGGCCGATACCTTGGACTTCCCAGAGGGGCCCCAAGTCTCGCTCCACACGGTGGTCTCCAGCAGGTTGCGCAATAGCGTCAAGGTTGACCGGCTGCAGGTGGGCCTGCGCAGCCAACGCAATGTCAACATCCCGGTTGTGCCCATGCCGAAGAGTGAGGCCGATGGGGTTTTGGGGGTAGACTGGTTGAAAGGTCGCCGCCTGGTGCTGGATTTCAAGGGCAAGGGCCTGGAGATCATCGCGCCCAAGAACGAGAACAGCACGGCAAGCCGGGTGGTGGTTCCGGCCCAGCGGCGGTCGGGCCAACTCACGATGATCGATGCCGACATGAATGGCCATCCGATCAATGCAATGATCGACTCGGGATCAGAGATTTCGATCGGCAATGATGCCCTTCGCAAGCTTCTGCCGCCGCCCACGGCGGGGGACCGGGGTCTGATGCGCGAGGTGTTCCTCAGCACTCTGGTCGGCGAGAGGTTCACCGGCCAAATGGGCTACCTGCCCTTCATGCGTCTGGGTGGGCTGAACCTGGGCAATGTGCCGGTGGTATTCGCCGAATCCCACGTCTTCTCACTCTGGGGCTTGAAGACCAAGCCGGCCATCATCTTGGGCATGGACCTGCTGACCCAGTTTGATGCGGTTGCTCTCGATTTCGGACGCTCCACCGTGCGTTTCGACATCGCCTGAGCCGCCCTTGGCAATTCAAACCTTCGGATACTTGGCCCTCGTCAACGTCACGGCCTTCATCGCCTTCGGATGGGACAAGCGATGCGCTACGACGGGAGAGCGGCGCATTCCCGAACGCACGCTGTTGGGATTGGCAGTGATCGGAGGGAGCGTCGGAGCCGTGGCTGCCCAACAGGTGTTTCGGCACAAGACGCGGAAGGAGCCGTTTCGCACTCTGCTATGGCTAATCCTGGCTGGGCAGACGGTTTTGGCGCTGGTCTTGCTCCGGAGTTAGGACTCCAGCTCCATGTCCCAATAGAGGTAGTCTAACCAGCTCTCATGAAGGTGATGCGGTGGGAAGCGACGACCGCAGTTTTGCAATTCATAGGAGGTCGGCCGGCGGGGTTTGTGCAGGGGGTGCATGTGCGCCTCAGCGGGCATTCGACCGCCTTTCGTGAGATTACACCGCGTGCAGGCCGCGACGATATTTTCCCAGGTGGTGCGACCGCCCCGCGAGCGAGGCACCACATGGTCAAAGGTGAGGTCCTCGCCGGAACGGCAATATTGGCAAGCAAAGCCGTCGCGAAGGAAAAGGTTGAAGCGGGTAAACGCCGGCGGTCGATCCTGCGGCACATACTGTTTCAGCGACACGACGCTGGGGATGCGCATCTCAAAGGTTGGTGAATGAACCACTTGATCATAGGTGGAGACCACATCGACCCTGTCGAGAAACACCGCCTTGATCACGTCCTGCCAAGGCCAGGTCGAAAGCGGATAATAGCTGAGCGGTCGGAAATCCGCATTCAGCACAAGGGCGGGCCAACCCGAAGGCGCGCGGTTAAGCACCTGCATGGTCGGGGTCCCGGTTTCGCGCGAAGGCGGCTAGTGGGTTTGGTTGGTCTTTGAAGACATGGCCCCCGTTGAAAACCTCGTCGTCAGCGAATGCCCTGAAGGGCTCTGATTCCTGACGCCTGGAAATCATAGGACAGATTCTAGGACATCTCTATGACGAGATGAATGTCCCCGCTCGCGTTCCCCTATGGGGGTCAGTTGGCGAGCGGGGCGATCTCATTGCGCACTAGGCACCAAGCAGGGCAGTCGCGCCCGTCAGCACTAGGCTGAACGAAACGAACACCACGGCGACGATGACGTCGAAGGCGCGGGCGAAAGTGGGAAGGCTGCGAATGGTCATGGTCTTTCTCCGTTTGATATCCCCGCCAGGGCTGGAAGGGCAGTCCATCTGGACAACGCTAAGATAGCTTCTATCTAATCGATGTAAAGATACATTTTACGCCGTATACTATGCGAAAATGTATAGATCCGCCGAGAAAATCTGTCGCCAGGTCGAGCAGACGAAAAAGGGCCCGCGAGGGGCCCTTGAGTTCACGTTAGGGAACGCGCTCTAATTCAAAAGTCTAGAGCCTGTTCGTCCCCGATAACCGGTTCCCACTTATCGGAACAGGCTCTAGGCTAGGGTCAGCATCGTCATAGCGGCGGCAGAAACCAAGCCCAGGGCCAGCAAATAAACCGGAGCCATTCGGTCCAAGAGACGTTCATAATTTGCGAGAGACATGACACACACCTTTCAATTTGATCCCCAGGGGAGCGGGGCTTTCTTATGTTAACGATGCTAAGATAGCTGATATCTAAGCATTGTCAAGATAATCTTTACGACGCCCAAATATAGCTTTACGGTGACTGCCATGAGAGAAGCTGCGACTGCCGAGCCCCGGCCCTATCACCACGGCGATCTGCGCCGCGCCCTGATTGATGCTGCCCGGCGTCTGTTGGAGGCTGAGGGACCTTCAGCGCTCTCCCTTCGTGCCGTGGCGCGGGAAGCCGGCGTCAGCCCCGCCGCGCCCTATCACCATTTCAAAGACAAGGGCGAGCTGCTGGAAGCCATCGCTCAACAGGGCTGGGAGATGCTGAATGCGGCCCTCTCGCAGGCCCGCACCGAGGCCAAGACCGTACGGGCCAAGATGTCCGGACTCGGTGTGGCCTATGTGCTGTTCGCCAAGCATCACCCCAGCCTTTACCGTGTGATGTATGACGGATCGCGCGATCAAGAAGACTTGCCCGATCATGCCAAAATGGACGACAGCGCCTATTGCCAAGTGCGCGACACGCTCGTTGAGGCTGGCGCAGATCCTTCAGATGCGATTGGCCTAGAACTGGCCACTACTGCGGCTTGGTGCGCGGCCCATGGCCTAGCGGAGATGGCATCGTTCAAGCAGTTCGACCACATCAAGACCGAACTCGGAGGCGAGGAAGCCTTCCTGCGAGGCGTTTTCGAGCACATGCGAATTTTCGCCAGCGACGAACCGGCCTAAGCTGCGGCGGGTGACCGCCCTGACCACTCGATTTGCCCCCTCCCCAACCGGCAATCTGCACTTGGGGCACGCCTTTTCGGCACTCAGTGCCTATGAGGCTGCGAGATGGCACGGCGGGCGGTTTATCCTGCGCGTTGAGGATATCGACCACACCCGCTGCCGTCCGGAGTTCGAGGCGGCGATTTTCGAGGATCTCGCTTGGCTGGGCTTGGAATGGGAGACCCCGGTCTTCCGGCAATCCGAACATTTGGCTGACTACCAGACCGCCTTGGAGGGCCTGATCACGCGGGGCCTAGCCTATCGCTGTTTTCGCACTCGCAGCCAGATGAACACCGCCAGCGCACCGCATGGGCCCGCGTCCAGCTTTGTCGGTGCCCGCCTGGATCTTGACGAAGAGGTACAGCGGTTGGCCGCTGGACACCCCTTTGCCTGGCGGCTTTCCCTCGACGCCGCTCGCGATGCCTTGGGGGGCTTTGAGGGCCTCGCGTTCCAGGAGCAGGCTAAAGGTCAACCCGGCTTGATCGCAGCCCAACCCGAGCTGCTGGGCGACATTGTCTTGGCGCGCAAGGACCTCGGGGTGGCCTATCACCTGGCGGTGACGGTGGACGACGCCCGCCAAGGCATCACTCATATTGTGCGGGGAGAAGACCTGTTCGAGGCCACTCACATCCAGCGTCTGCTACAGGCCTTGCTGGACTTACCCACCCCGGTCTATCGCCATCATCGCTTGATCCTGGGACCGGACGGCAAGCGTCTGGCCAAGCGCAACAAGGCGCAGACCTTGGCAAGCCTGCGGGAACGTGGCGTTACACCCGTAGAGGTTCGGCGGGAGCTGGGGTTTGAGTAATCAAGCGGTGCAAGAGGGACGCGGGCGGGCCATCTGGGTGCTGCTGGCCGGGGCGTGCGTCATCGGTGTTGGCCCAGCGCTGGTGCGGCTATCAGAAGTCGGTCCGGCAGCGGCAGCCTTTTGGCGACTGAGCTTTGCCTTACCCATCCTATGGGTCATGGCCACTCGCAGCGACGGCGGGGTCGGTGGCGCGACACGAATTGCCATCCTGGCCGGTATCGCTTTTGCCCTAGACCTTGGCTTTTGGCACTACGGTATTGCCTATACTTCAGTGGCCAAGGCCACGGTATTGTCGAACTTGACCCCGGTGCTGGTCACTGCTGTGGCTTGGATATTCTACAAGCAGCGTCCGGGAAGGCTGTTCCTGGCTGCTGTGATCTTAGCTCTCGGCGGGGCCTGGATCATGGCGATTTCCAAGGGCCAGGGGTCGCTGGGGAAATCCCCCGCCCTCGGCGACGCGCTCTCCACAGCGACCGCCTTTTGGTATGCGCTCTATTTCCTGGCGGTCAGCGCGGCGAGAAACTCCCTGGGGGCTATGCGTTTGATGTTCTGGTCGACACTCACGGGGGTCCCGATCCTGCTCCTGGCGTCGCTAGGCTTGCACGAACAGCTACTCCCTGCCACCGCGGCGGGTTGGGGGGCCTGCCTGGGCCTGGGTGCCATGCATGTGGCGGGTCAGGGCTCTATCGCTTGGGCGCTCGGTCGATTGCCCCCAGCCATTGCCTCCGTGGTCGTCCTTATTCAGCCCGTGGTCGCGGGAATCCTTGGCTGGCTGTTGTTCAACGAGCTGTTTGGACCTTGGCAAGCGTTCGGCGCAGCAGTCGCCCTGGGCGGCGTGGTCTTAGCCCAGTGGGCGGCGCGAGCCAAACCTGCGGATTATCAGAGCGCGTAGGCAAGCCTGGCGGCTTCGACGCGGGCAAGTTTGGCGTTGAAGGGTGCCCAATCATCACCGTCGGCAATGGCTGTCCAGATCTGTTCAATCTCGTCGATCAGCAGTTCCTGGGGTTCCGGACCGGCGAAATAGGCCGCACTTAGCCGCTCGGGTCGCAAGGGTTGCGCCCTACTTATCGCCTCTCGGAAAGCTTCAAACTCGGAGCCGCGATAGACTTCCCCACGCGGTCCGGCCAAGGCGCGAGCCTCATCCCCGCAGAACCAGTCGAAGAAGAATGGTTCCCAACGCAACGCCTCACCGCCGGCTGCCAAAGCTCGGAATGCCAAATTGACCAGGGCTGCATCAACCTGCCGATCTTGGCTCGCTAAGCCAAGACGCGCCAACATTGCCGCCGTCAGTGCCGCGCGATAGGCATCGCCAAAGCCGTTCAAGGCGTCGACAAGCGGCTCCTGATCGGGGGTCGCCAGAGTGAGCGTTCCAGCCAGTTGCTGCAGATTCCAGAATACCGCTTCCGGCTGTCGGCCAAAACTATAGAGCCCCTGATGATCGAAATAGGCGGCCACGAAATTGGGGTCGCTGCGCGGCAGAAACCGGTAGGGACCGTAGTCAAAGCTTTCGCCCGTCAGGTTCATATTGTCGGTGTTGAGCACCCCGTGGACAAAGCCTGCCGCCATCCAGCCGGCGGTTAGCGTCGCAGCGCGGGCGATCACGGCATTCAGCAAGCCGCTGGCGCGATCCGGCGCATTGCCCAGTTCGGGATAATAGGTTTCGATCCCGTAGTCGACCAGACGCCGAACCCCCTCGACGTTCTGCAGATAGGCCTGACGCTGGAAGGTCCCGAACCGAATGTGGCTGTGGCTCAACCGCACTAAGACGGCCGAGCGGGTCGGGCTAGGTTCATCGCCCCGGACCAAGTCTTCCCCGGTTTCGATCAAGGAAAAACTCTTGGAGGTCGGAACGCCGAGCGCTTCCAGCATCGCGGTGGCCAGCACCTCGCGTACCCCGCCCTTGAGGGTCAGCCGCCCGTCAGCGGTGCGCGACCATGGCGTCTGACCTGATCCTTTGGTGCCCAGGTCCAGCAGGCGACCAGATCCCTCCTCCCGCATCTGGGCAAAGGTGAAGCCGCGACCATCACCCAGATCGGGGTTGTAAACCCGGAACTGGTGGCCGTGATAACGCTGGGCCAGGGGCTGAGGCAGATTGCCCGGCAGGGGCTTGAAGCGGCCAAAGTGCGCGACCCACTCGGCGTTGGTCAGGTCTGCCAATCCGACGCTCGCCGCCGCGCGATCATTGCGAAACCTAAGCAGGGTTTGGGGAAAATGCGCGCCCGACACTAGGTCGGCAAACTCTGGCCCCAGGTCTTGCAGGTGCGGATCGGGGCGGTAGTGCGCGGAAATCGGCATTGGGGTCAGTCCACCGGCCTAGCGCGACGCGCGAGCCAGGCGGTCAGTGGCGTAAAGGTTAGCCCCTGAACCAGAACCGAGAAGGTGGCCACCACGAAGGTGATGCTGAGGATGGTTGTGCGCGCCGGCCCTTCCGGCACGCTGAGCGCCAGGGCCAAGGACAGCGCCCCGTGCAAGCCCCCCCAGGCCAAGATGACGCTGGCACCAGGCTCTTCATGGCGGGTGCGAAAGTAGTAGCCCCAGGGCAGAACCACTGCGAAGCGGGCGATCAGCACCAGCGCCACCGCGCCGACCCACAAGCCCATGGTCCTCGGCCCAAAGGGCAGGACGATCAGCTGCAAGCCGAGCAAGAAGAACAACAGGGCGTTCAGAAGTTCGTCGACCAACTCCCAGAAGTTATGCAGGGCTGTCGCGGCGCCAGCGTCCCGCCGGATATCACCCACCAATAGACCTGCCCCAACGACCGCGATAGGACCGCTAAGGTGCAGGAGGTCAGCCAGGGCATAGACCCCCGCCGCCAGGGCCAGGCTCAGAGATACCAACACAACGTGGTCGCGCACCTGACGCATGGCGCGCACCACGCACCAACCCCCAACCAAGCCCAGAGCCAACCCACCCACAGCCTCGATCAACACCCGTCCCAAGCCAACCCAGGGCGAGACTTCGCCACCACTGGCCAGTGCCACCAGGGCGGTGAAGACCACGATCCCAACCCCGTCATTGAACAAAGCCTCGCCCTGCAGCACGGCCTGCAGTCGCTTGGACAACCGCCCTAACTTCACCGTGGCCAGCACGGCTATGGGGTCGGTGGGACTGATCAAAGCCCCGAACACTAGGGCCCAAGGCAGGGAGAGGCGAACGCCCAGCGCCTTTGCCAAAGCCCAAACGCCAACGCCGACAATCACAGTCGAAGCCGCTACACCCAGGGTCGCCAGTCCCCCGACGGAGAGCGTTCGGCGACGCAGTTCCTTCAGGTCGACCTGCATCGCCCCGGCGAACAGCAGGAACCCCAAGAGGTAACCCAGGACTGTCTTGGAGAAATCGATATGGCTCACGGCCGCGATCAGCGACCCAGCCACCTGGGAAGTCGAACCAAGCCTTTGAAGTGCAGCCAGGATCAGAGCCCCGGTCAGGCCCACGACCAGCATCGCGACCGCAGGCGGCGCACGCAGGGTGCGCGCGTTCACCCATCCGCCAATGGCGACCAGGACTAGAAACAGCGCGAACAGTTGGAATGCGGACATCGCGGCCACCTAGAGCCGGATTCGCCTAAGCAAGGCCGATCTTTAGCGCCGCTGCCGCCTCCCGAGCCGCCGCATCCACTGCCGGGCTGACATCCCCCATCAGATAGAAATCGTGGACCATGTCGGGATAATGGATGTGGGTGGCCTTGATCCCGGCGTCGCCCAGCCGCTTGGCATAGTCACGTCCCTCATCCTGCAAGGGATCATAGCCGGCGGTGGAAATGAACGCTGCGGGCGTGCCCGAGACATCAGCCTGTGGTCCCAGGATCACCCGCGCCCTCTGGGGATGATTGCCCACGGCAATACAGTCATCGAACCAGGCAATCGCGGCCTTGTTCAAGACCGGACCGTCCAGTCGCTCCCGCGAGGCTGTGCCTTCGTCGGGGCAGATATAGGGATAGAGCAGCAACTGGTAAGCCAGCCGCCGCTTGGGGTCGTTCTTCAAATCGATGGCAATGGAAGCCGCTAGATTGCCACCCGCCGAGCAGCCGCCCGTTGCGATCCGGGCCGGATCGAACCCAATCTCAGCGGCATGATCAAAGGCCCATCTGGTCGCGGCCAAGCAGTCATCATGGCTGGCCGGGAACGGGTGTTCCGGCGTTAAGCGATAGGCTATGGCCAGGACCCGGAACACCGAATGCTTGGCCAATCTACGGCAATGACCGTCATGGGTTTCCAGGTCACCGATGGCAAACCCACCGCCGTGGAAGTAGACGAGGCCCGGCGTCATCGCCGGTGCGCCGGCTGGGGTGTAGAGCCGTGCGCCGATCTTGCCGACCGCACCGTCGACCTGCAAGTCGCGGGTCTCTACATCCTTGGGCGCGCCCGTGTTTTGTCCCTGGCGCTGCATCACATAGCCGGCGCGAACCATCTCGATGGGTATTGCGCTGAGCGGCGGGGCCTCCTGGCCGACAGCCGCTGCGGCCTCGGCGTCAATCATCGCTTTGATGTGCGGATCCATGTGATTTGGCTTTCCTGAATTGAACTCAACCGACTTGGCGGGTCCGGCCTTCCCAATAGGGCGCGCGCAGTTCGCGACGCAGAACCTTGCCGGAGGGATTGCGCGGCAAGACATCAATGAACTCCACGCTCTTAGGCACCTTGAACCCGGCGATCAGCGGGCGACAATGGGCGATGATGCCGGCAGGGTCAGGCGCAACGCCGGGGCGCAGGACGACCACCGCCTTGACCCCCTCCCCCCAACGCTCATCGGGCACACCGATCACAGCGGCATCGGCCACATCGGGGTGGGCCATCAGAGCGTTCTCGACCTCGGCGGGATAGACGTTCTCGCCGCCGGTCACGATCATGTCCTTCACCCGGTCATGGATGAACAAATAGCCGTCACCATCAAAGAACCCAGCGTCGCCGGAGCGGAACCAACCCTGCGCATCGATGGCCTCCGCCGTGGCCTCGGGACGGTTCCAATAGCCCTTCATGATCCCGGCCGAGCGGATCTCGATCTCGCCCACCTCACCGACTTCGGCCTGGCGACCTTCAACCCATACCCGCACCTCATAACCCGGCGTCGGCTTGCCGCAGGCACGAAGCTTGCCCAGAGCCGGATCATGGGCTTCCGGCGGCAAGTAGGCCCCACCGCCGATGGTTTCGGTCAGGCCGTAGAGTTGCATGAAAGACGATCCAAACCGAGCCTGGGCGCGCGTCAAGACCTCCTCCGAGATCGGCGACGCGCCGTAATAGATATAGCTCAGGCTGGAGACATCGGCCGCCGCCATCTCCGGATGCTGCAACAGCATATTGATCAAGGCCGGAGCCAGAAACGCGTGGCGGATCTGGTGCTCGCCGATCAGCCGCAGCATCATCGATGCATCGACCTCACGCATGATCAACGTGCGCGCACCCTGCAACAGGGCCAGCATGCCCAGATTGGCTCCGGCCACGTGGAAGAGCGGCATGGCAACCAGCACGCCGTCCTGCGCATCGAACTGCGCCCAGACCTGGGTCGCGCCCGCGAAACAGGCGGCGTAATTGGTCTCCGTCAGCTGCACACCCTTGGGCAGGCCCGTTGTGCCGGAGGTATAGAGCTGGATGACGTCATCGTCGGGCAGGGCCGCGAGCATTGGATCGGTGGCCGGTTGGGCGGCGATCCAATCGCCAAACCCAGGCCAAGCTTCGTGGCCGCTCTCAAACTGGATCACGGTCTTCAGGGCCGGGAGGTCTAGCTCAGCGATCATCGCGGCATAGTCACGGCCCACAAAGGCGATCTTGCAACCGGCGTCGCCCAGAATGAATTGCACCTCCGGTGCCGCTAGCCGCCAATTCACCGGTGCCAAACAGGCCCGCGCCTTCAGGCACCCGAACCACAGCACATAAAAATCAGCATTGCCCTTGGCTATAGTGCCGACCCGGTCACCGGGCTGAACCCCTGCGGCAATCAGCGCCTGGGCGCATTGCGATGATCGCCGATCAAGTTCGGCATAGGACGTTGAAACACCCTCAAACCAGAGGGCCTGAGCGTCAGGCCGCTCACGCCGATGACGGCGCGTAACATCAGCGACACAGGAAATGTCGTGGGTCATTTATTTCACTCCCTCCCTCCCCTTCATGGGGAGGGAACGTCGCGTAGCGACAAGGGTGGGGTAGTCTGGCCAAGGCCGCTGAGGATCCAGGTTTCCCCACCCGTCTGGCGCTTTGCGCCATCCACCCTCCCCATTAAGGGGAGGGAGATAACATCGTTTATTCTGCGGCGGGGTTTGGCGCGTAGCCGAGGATCGCCTTGGTTTCCAGGAACTCGTGGAAGGCGAAGTCACCCCACTCGCGCCCGTTGCCGCTCATCTTATAGCCACCGAAGGGGGCCATCATGTCACCGCCGCCGCCATTGATCGAGACCTGACCGGCGCGCAGCTTGCGGGCCACTTCGCGAGCCTTGCCCAGGTCTTCAGCCTGCACATAAGCCGCCAACCCGTACTCGGTGTCGTTGCCGATATCGATGGCTTGATCAAGGCTGTCATAGCCCAGGATCGACAGCACGGGGCCGAAGATTTCTTCCTTGGCGATGGACATTTCGTTGGTGACATTGGCGAAGACGGTGGGCTTTACATAATAGCCCTTGTCCAGCCCTTCCGGACGACCGACGCCGCCGATGACCAGGGTTGCGCCCTCGTCGATACCGGCTTGGATCAGCTTCTGGATCTTGTTGAACTGAATTTCCGAAACCACTGGGCCCAGCTGGGCATTGCCGTTGGGGTCGCCAACGGTGACGGTGGAGGCGGCTTCGCGGGCCGCAACAATGGCCTCGTCCATGCGTCCCTTAGGCACCAACATGCGGGTCGGTGCGTTACAGGATTGGCCGGAATTGGTCATCATGGTGGCGACACCGCGACCCACGCCCTTGGCGAAGGCGCTATCGTCCAGAACGATGTTCGGGCTCTTGCCACCCAGCTCTTGCGCAACGCGCTTGACGGTCGGGGCGGCATTGCGGGCCACTTCGATCCCGGCGCGGGTCGAACCCGTGAAGGACACCATGTCGACTTCCGGATGGCTGGACATCGGCACACCGACGCCGACACCGTCGCCGTGGACCAGATTGAAGACCCCAGGAGGAACGCCGGCGGCGTGCATGATCTCGGCAAAAATCTGTCCCGTGAACGGGGCGACCTCTGAAGGCTTCAGCACCATTGTGCAGCCCGTGGCGATGGCCGGGGCCACCTTGCAGACGATCTGGTTCAGCGGCCAGTTCCAGGGGGTGATAAAGCTGCAAACGCCGATCGGCTCTTTCACCAACAGGGTCGCGCCGCGATCTTCTTCGAACTTGAAGGTCTTGAGCACTTCAACGGCAGTGGCCAAGTGACCCATGCCGATGGGAACCTGAGCCCGCTGGGCCAGGGAAGCCGGAGCGCCCATTTCTTCGGTGACGGCGGTGGCCAGATCGCCGAAGCGCTTTTGATATTCGGCCAGGATGCGACCCAGAACTTCCAGGCGCTCTTCACGGCTGGTCTGCGACCATGCCGGGAAGGCCCGGCGCGCGGCCATCACGGCGGCGTCCACATCGGCTGCACCGCCAAGAGCGATTTTGCCGCACACGGCCTCGGTCGCCGGATTGATGACGTCGAGCGTCTTCAATTCAACAGGCTCAACCCATTTGCCGTCGATATAGAATTTCAGATACTCGCGCATCGCGTCCTCCCGGAACCATCATTGGAATGCTCCAGACGTGGTTTGTCCCCGTCCGGCTTCGAGGGTCTATTTTAGTGATCGCTGATCACTGTGGAAGCCTGATTCGGCGCGGCGAGTCGCTTTAGGCTCGCCAACGACGCGATACCGCCTTTGAACCCGAGTAAGAATCGACTTGCCGCCGATGAACGCCCTGCAGGAACTCAAGGCCTGGGCCCTAGCCCTGAAACGCGACATCTTGGCGTTATGGCTGGCGGCTAAGGATCCCAGGGTCCCGATCCTGGCCAAGGCAGCAGCAGGCGCGGTGGCGGCCTATGCCCTGTCGCCCATCGATTTGATCCCCGATTTTATCCCAATTCTGGGATATCTTGATGACTTGATCCTGGTGCCCCTCGGCATCCTGGCCGTGGTCGCCATGATCGCACCCGACGTGATCGCCGACTTGCGGCGACAAGCTGAGATGCTGGCAGATCGCCCTTCCAGTCGCATGGCCGCCCTAATTATCCTAGTCCTCTGGGGATTGTCCCTACTCGCCCTAACCTTCTGGGCTCTGCGCAGGTGGAACAGCTGAAACCGACACCAGCTTGCCTCCTCCCCGCGCCGCAGCTAAAGCCGAACCAACCTCTCGGAGACTCAAATGAACCCGCTTGTCATTATCGTCGGATTTCTGGTCGTCATCGCGGCCCTCAACATCATCGAATTTGGTCGGCTCGACTAAGTGCCCTTAGGCCCGCGCGGAACAGCCCTGGTCACAGGCGGTGCGCGGCGAATCGGGCGGGCGCTGGTGCGGACCTGCGCGCAAGCCGGCTATGACGTCGCCATCCATTGCCGCGCCGTCGACGACGAAGCCCAGGCCGCAGCGGCTGAGGTCCGCAGCCTAGGCCGCAAGGCCTCCCTCCACACCTGCGATTTGCGGCGCGAAGCCGAAACCGCCCCGCTGATCGGCAATGTCGAGGCCGAGCTTGGCCCGGTCACCCTGCTGATCAATTCCGCCTCGGTCTTTGAAGACGATAGTTTCGCCCAGATGAACCGCGCCTCCTGGGACACCCATTTCGAGACCAATCTGCGGGCACCTCTGGTTCTGTCCCAGGCTTTCGCTGCCCGATTACCCGCCGATCACAGGGGGCTGATCGTCAACATCCTCGACCAGCGGGTGCTGAGCCCGAGCCCGGAATTCTTCAGCTATGCCCTCTCCAAGCGCGCACTTTGGGACGCCACGCGCATGTTGGCCCTGGCGCTCGCCCCCCATATCCGCGTCAACGGCATCGGGCCGGGGCCGGTGTTGAAATCCATTCACCAGACCGATGCCGAATTCGCCAAAGAGGCCGCCGCGACGCCGCTCGCTCGGGCCGTGAATATCAGCGAGATCGGCCAAGCCCTAGCCTACCTTATTGACGCGGTTTCCGTGACCGGTCAGATGATCACTGTCGACGCCGGACAGCATTTGGGACCTCAATGATCCTGCCCCAGGAGCAAACCAACACACACGCAGAACCCTCGGCCCAGGGCCGCATCGTCATGACCAAGATATTCGTCACCGGCCTAAGGATCGAGGCGCAGATCGGCGTCTACGCCCACGAAAAGGGTCGCGCCCAGCCCCTGGTGGTTGATGTCGAACTCGATGTCCCCGCCGCGGGGATTGAACGACTGGCCGACACCGTGAACTATGAGATGATCGGCAGCGCCGCGCGTGACATCGCCGCCAGCGGCCATATCGGCCTTGTCGAAGCCTTCGCTGAACGCCTAGCCCGGGCCTGCCTTGCCGACCCCCGGGTCATGCGGGCCCGCGTCCGGGTCGAAAAGCCCTCCGCCCTGGCCCCCCACGCCACGGCTGCCGGGGTGGAGATCACCGTGGTGCGGGGATAAATCAAGCTCCGGCAACGGCACGGGACGATCCTGGCTTTCCGTGATATTGATTCGCAGTTGGGCAACGCGAAAGGGATCGACATGGCTGTCGATGCTATCGATCAAGAGATCATCGCTTATCAGCATCT
>JANLPK010000175.1:0-3452 GCA_031367205.1 Alphaproteobacteria bacterium | reverse complement strand
AACCTGGTCCACGACAGCCCGATGAACGGCGAACTGAAACATTCCGAGGGCCACGACCGCTACGCTTACCCCACCATAATCTTCCGGGGTGGACCCGGTGGCGACCAGACGGTGGCCGGCTGGGTGGAGTACGAGGACTATGAGAAGGGCCTAGAGGCGGCGTTCCCCGGCTCCACCGCCCATCCGCGCCCAGACCCGACGCCAGAGCAGGCCTTCGCCCGCTGGCCGATGCTGACCAGCCAGGAGCTGAATTTCCTCTGCGGCGAGGGTGCCAAGCCGCCTGCGGGAACGGTGACCCATGATTGGGGCGATGGCGTGGTCTATTACACGGCTGCTGAAGCCAAGGCGCGGGGGCTAGAACCCGCAATGGCGAGGTAAGGGAGTCCTCAGCTTCCCGCCACGAAGTGGGGCAAGTGGCACAAGACGCCGCAGGCGGTGCGTGACGATGGGGGTACGAATCTGAAGGGCAGGAGGTGGCAGATACGCACCCCCATCGACCCTCTAGCCGAAGGGGCTGTCGGCCCACTTCCCCCACTTCGTGGCGGGAAGATATTGCGCCGCCGCTCATGGGGGGCCAAGCTCAGGCACTCATGACCGACACATCCCCAGAAGACCAATCCCTCCGCGCGCTGTTTGGTCGGGCTGATTATGTGCGGTTTTGGTTGGCGCGGGTGGCTGGGACCTTGGGCGTGCAGATCCAGAGCGTGGCTCTGGGTTGGCAGATGTACGCTACGGCGCGGCAAACCATGGATGTCGCTCAGTCGGCCTTCTATGTCGGCATGATCGGGCTGGCCGCTTTCATCCCGGTGTTCCTGTTGGCCCTGCCTGCCGGGGAAACGGCAGATCGGCATGATCGCCGAGTGGTCTTGTTGTTCTGTTATCTTGGTGAGTTCGCGACGGCGGCGATACTAGCCTGTGCGGCGATCTTCCACTTTGTGAGTATTCCATTGCTCTTGGCGCTGTCGGCCATGTTTGGCGCAACACGGGCGTATCTTGGACCGGCGTCGACCGCTCTGGGGCCGATGTTAGTGCCCAAGTCGCTGTTGCCTCGCGCAATCGCCTTCAATTCCTTGGCTCTGACAGGGGGTTCCATTGTCGGGCCAGCGATTGGTGGCCTCCTCGTCGCAGTGTCGGCCTCGGTACCCTACTTGGCGGCCCTTGGCCTCTATGGCGTGGCAGCGAGTTGCGTCTTTTTCATCAAGGGCAATACCCAACCCGTGGTCAATCCGGGTTCGCGCTGGGAGCTCGTGAAGGAGGGTTTGGCCTATTTCTGGCAGAACAAGATCGTGTTCGGGGCCATTTCGCTGGACCTCTTTGCCGTACTGTTAGGTGGGGCCACAGCCCTGCTACCAGTGTTTGCCCGCGACGTGCTGCACGTAGGACCGGAAGGGTTCGGGCTCCTGCGGGCTGGGCCAGCCATGGGCGCGACCCTGGTGGCGGTGGTTTTGGCGGGCTTTCCCATCAAGCGTCATGCGGGCCTGATTATGTTCGGCGGCGTGGCACTGTTTGGGGCGGCGACCATTGTGTTTGGACTCTCGACCTCTTTGCCGCTGTCGGTTTTGGCCCTGGCGGTGCTGGGCGGTGCAGATATGCTGAGCGTCTATGTGCGTCAGACCCTGGTGCAGATCGTCACGCCAGATCAGATGCGCGGGCGGGTCGCGGCGGTGTCGTCTCTCTTCATCGGCGCGTCCAACGAGCTGGGCGAATTCGAGAGCGGCGTCGTCGCGCGGTTCCTGGGCCCGGTCGGGGCGGCGATTTTCGGCGGCGTTGGCGCATTGATCGTCACCGGCGTTTGGGCCAAGCTATTTCCAGCCTTGCGCAAGGCCGACAAGCTCGCATAACAACCAGCGATATTTTCAGGGAGATACATTCATGGGCGCTCTTTCAGGCAAAGTTGTCTTAGTCACCGGCGGCGGGAACGGCATTGGCCGTGACTGCGCATTGATCGCTGCCCAAGAGGGCGCGAAGGTCGTGGTCAACGATCTGGGCGGTAGCCTCAAGGGCGAAGACGAAGGTTCGGCAGGCCCGGCCGAAGCCGTTGCCGCCGAAATCCGCGCGGCGGGTGGTGAGGCGGTTTCCAATTCCGACAGTGTGACCAGCCTCAAAGCGGTCGAAGGCATGGTCGAGCAGGCGCGTGATACCTTTGGTGGCCTGCATGCGGTAATCAATCCCGCCGGGATCCTGCGCGATGTGATGTTCCACAAGATGACCGAGTCTGAGTGGGATTCGGTGATCGACGTGCACATGCGCGGCAGCTTCAACGTCGCCCGCGCCACCATTGAACTGTTCCGCGAGCAGAACGACGGGGCCTATATGTTCTTCACCTCAACCTCGGGGCTGTTCGGCAATATCGGCCAGGCCAATTACGGCGCAGCCAAGATGGGCATCGCCGGCATGTCGCGGATTATCGCCATGGAAGGTGCGCGCAATAATGTGCGCTCCAATTGCCTAGCCCCTGTTGCCTGGACCCGCATGACCCAGTCGGTGCCGATCAAGGATGAGGCGGCGGTGGCGCGTCGTGCAGTGATGGCCGAGAAGATCCGTGCCGATCAACCCGCCCGTTTCTCGGTGGCCATGGTCACGCCCGCCGCGGCCAATGTGTCCGGACAGATCTTTGGAGCCTCAGGCGAAAACATCATCCTCTATTCGCAGCCCCGGCCGATCGAGACCGTGACGAAGGAAGAGGGCTGGACGGTTGCCACCATCCTGTCGGAAGCCGTGCCGAAAATGGCCCCGAAGTTCTTTGACTTGAACCGCGCGGTGATGCCGGGTGCTCAGGCGGCCAAGCCCGCGACGGCATCTTAAGAGTACAAACGGTGTCATCCCGGAACGTCGCGTAAGCGTCGTGTCCGGGACCCATAAGCGCGGGGTGTGCAGGATAGATCGGTGCCTATGGGTCCCGGTCTTTCCTTGCAGGAAAACCGGGATGACACAATTTGCTTAGAGAACCTGCCTCTTGCGCCATTCGTCCCGCGTCAGTTCCCAATAGAGCGAGCGGCGCACCGATCCATCCGGCTTAACGCTCTCGACCTCACCCATGCGGACGAAACCTGCCCCATCAATGGCTTTGGCGGAGCGGATATTGTCGAGCGCCGCCGTCAGCCCGATCAATCTCAGACCTAGAACCTCAAACATCCAGGCAATGGAGTGCGCCACGCCCTGACGTCCACCGCCGCTGTTTTGCAGGTCGGCGCGGCGGGCTCCAGCCAGTTCGCCCGACGCGCACTCCGGCCAGATAGTAAAGCGAGAATAGCCGGAGACCTGGCCCTCATCATCGAGATTGACCGCCAGGATGCATTCACCAGCTTGTCGAAGTGCCTCGCTGTCGACCACCCACTTGGCGATGGTCTCTAGCGTGATTGGGCGTGGCAGGTCGTAGATTGGATCCGAGACGCGCGGGTCGCTGAGCAGGGCAGTCAGGCCTGCCACATGCTCAGGTCCGGCAACGAGCC
>JANLPK010000173.1:0-7593 GCA_031367205.1 Alphaproteobacteria bacterium | reverse complement strand
TGCGCATCGAAATTACCGAACATCGACTGGAAACTCTGGAAATCCAGGGCCACCGAGAACCGCGCATAGGCCTCCGCCACTACGCCCTCACCCTTCAGCGCATGACGCGCAACGGCCCGCCTTGCCGCCGCCCCCACAGCGGCAGAGGCGGTGTCATCCATCACCTTGAATCCGGGCGACACCCCGGCCTCCAGCGGAAACCGCCGCAGCAGTTTCTCGCAGAAAGCATGGATGGTCTGGATCTTCAGACCCCCGGGTGTCTCTAGGGCGCGGGCGAATAGGGCGCGGGCCTCAGAAAGCCGAGACCGGTCATAGGTTTCAACCGCATCGCCCTCGAGGGCAGCCAGCTCGCCTCGCAGTTGGTCATCGCCGAACACTGACCAATCGCCCAGTAGGCTATACAGCCGCCGTTGCATCTCCGCCGCCGCCGCCTTGGTAAATGTGACGCAGAGGATGGTCTCCGGCTTGGCGCCGGCCAGCAATAATCTCGCCACCCTGTCGATCAGGGTCTTGGTTTTGCCCGACCCGGCATTGGCCGTGACAAAGGCTGAGAGCCTGGGGTCAGCCGCAATACGTTGAGGGTCGTTGGCAGGCGTCATTCCTCGCCGCCCTCGCCGCTGGTTGACCATTCGAACACCCGGGCCAGGTGGTCATAGTCGCTTACATACATGTGCACGAACTGCGGTGCGCTGCGCGATAGATAGGGTTGTGCTGGATCGTCGTATCGGCCGATCAATTTGGCCAATCCGTCCAGAGCCTTTGACGCGGCCTCTGCACTCTCTTCTCCTGCGGTCGCCCGAGTCTCCACTCGCCCCGCCGGCTTTCGCCCCGTCACACTAAGATAGGTCAGGTCTCCCGGCTCAGGCCGCCCCAAGCTCGGAAATCCGCCTCCGGTCAAGATCGCCGCGGTCAGAGTCAATTGTGGTGAAAAACCTGTCCGCACCATCTTGGCCGACGGCGCGCTCCCGGTCTTGTAGTCCAGGATGTGCCCGAAGCCCGCAGGGTCAATCTCTATCCTGTCAGCCTTGGCGGTCACCGTGAACCGCCCGCCCAGTAAGTTCAGACTAAGCTCGCCTGACGCCTCTACAATGATCTCGCGACCATCGGCGCGGCGTTCCCGCTCCAGGGCCGCCACCCATTCGGCGGCTTCCTTAGCCAGGGCCGTCTCCCGTGCCATCGCCTCATGTGGCATTCCTTCCGCCTCCAAGGCGGCCAGATAGTAGCCCTCGAACAAGGCTGCGGCATTGGCTGGAACCGCGCCGGGATGGTTGATCACAAACACCTCAAAGGCTCGGTGAATCGCCGTGCCCCGTGTCCGCACATCCATGGCCTCGTCTGGCCGTTTCAGGGGATGGAGCCGTAGGATATCCCGCGCCCAAACCGCATAGGGATCGCGCGTCAAGGCCTCAATCCGCGTTACCGCCATCTTGCGGGGTCGATCGGCCATGGGTGGTATCGGGGCCGGTCGTTTGGCCGGGCGATAGTCCTTTGCAGCATCCAGACTTCGCGCCCAGGCTAAGGTTTCTGGTCGGCCAGGCAAGGTTAAGCCAGCTCCCCGCGCTAGGGTCTCCAACCGCCACAGCCATCGCGACTTGACCGCTGGTGCCCCATCGCGGCGTTCGGAATGCAGCAAGATCACTTCCGGCGCACAGGCGGCCTGCGCGAAGTCGTGTGCCGCCAATCCGATCCGCCGCTCCGGCGGCGGCAGGCCCAAGGCCTGTCGCATCGGTCGCGAGAGGAAGGGATCAATCGGTGGCCCCTGTGGCCATACGCCTTCCTCCAGCCCGGCCACGATCAACCGATCCGCCCGCGTCAGCCTCGCCTCAATGGCACCTAGGATCCTCAGACGCGGATGGGTCGCCCCGCCGGTCCGGACGCTCTCCCCGGCAATCAGCCGCTGCAAAAGATCTGCAAAACCCCGGGCGCTCGCTGTCGGTAACCCCTCCGCCTCATCGATCAACCCAGCCAGCAGTCGCGACAGCGCCTCGCCTCCCACGCCTGACCACAGATCGGCGGCATCGGCCAAGAGCTCAAGGCTCTCGGTCAATCCCCGGGCTGCCAGCGTGGGTGTTTCCCCCGATGTGGCCACCGCCGGTGTCAGCGCAGCACGAAAACGGGCCAGCAAATCCAATGCCGCAGCCTGTCCCTCCAGCCGCGCCTCCAGCCCTGCCCAATCGCTGCGGCGCGATCCGCGCAAGCCCTGCCGTTCCAGACTCTCCCGCGCCGTCTCGAGCACCGCAGGCTCCAACCCGAACCGCGCCAAGGGGTGTTTCAGGATTGCCAGCATCACCACTGGATCCAGGGGGTCGATCACCGCTTTGGCGACAAGGTTCGTCAGGACTGCACAGGGACATCCTGCGAGCGCCAGACCAGCCGAGCTATCAGCGATTATCCCCCACCGCGCCAGCTTGGTCGCCACCCGTCGGGCCAGGCCTTGATCTGGTGCCACCAGGGCCGCCGTCTGGCCAGGCACCTCTAACGCCTCGCGCAGCAACAGGGCCGCCACAGTGGCGGTTTCATCTTCTGCCCGGGTCGTAATCACTGACAAGCCCCGTAGGCCCTCGGCAATAGCGTCGATGCCGTCAGTGCGACCCTCGTCGCGCAGGGCTTCAATGGCGTTCAGCCAGTCCGCCGTAGCCTTAGCCGGCCGCAGCGCTTCATTGATCACCCGCCTCCGCCACCGGCCATCAACGCCCAAGGTAGGCGAACCAGGCCACAACTTGACAGCGTCGCGGTCCAACCCCGCGCGGGTCAGCAGTCGCTTCATCGCGCCTTGCGGATGCTGCTCCTCCACTTCGTCCCAAGCGGTGTCGGCCAAGCTGTCATCCAGTCCCGGCAACACCACCGCCCCTTGGGGCGCTCGCGCGATCACCGCCAGCAGGTCCGCCGTCGCCGGGGCTGTGCCGGTCGATCCGGCGGCGATCAGAACCCCCCGCGGCGGGTCGCTCTCCCACTGGGCGGCCAATGCGCGCAGCAAAGCCACCCGCCGGGCACTGACATCAACCAGTCCCAACTCGGCCAGCCGCTTGGGCCAGTCCGCCAGGGCCATTTCCAGGAACTCCCGCGACACATGCCAATGCTCGGCCAATTCGGCGCTCACCAGATCGGTCAATCCGTCAGCGACGGTGACCTCTTCGATCTGCAGACTGTCCAGGAACGATCCCAGCGCGTCGCTCAGCTCCAAGGCCTGGGACGCATCCAACGCCCGCCGCAGCTTGTCCTGGTGTGCTACCACCAGCGAGACCAGCTCGAACCGCCGCCGCAACGGGCTGATTGCTGCGGGCAAATCCACCACCAAGTCACCCGGCTCAAAGGGTGCCTCACCCTCATCAAGGTCACCAAGCGGTCTAATCTGCGGCGGCAAGATCGCCTGACCACCGCTCGCCCCCACAAAGGCATCGATCAAGGCGCGCGCCCCGCGCCGGGTGGGTGTCAGGATGAGCGCTTGCGACAGCGTCTCCGGTCCCAGCGGCGAGAGGGCATCAAACAGCCCTTGAGCCAGGTCCGTCACGAAGGGGCGATGGGCGGGGATATTGAACCACCGTGGCGCGGGACCGACGAACAGTTCGGGCTCAGTCACTTAAGGTGCGCCTCCGCCGCCTCTCGAGCAGCGGGGTCTCCAACATGCATCCAGAAGGCGTCCATCACGACACCGAATATGCGCCCTTCCTTTTGTAGACGCCACCAGATCGGCAGGATGGAAAATGCCCCCTCCGTTTCGCCCACCAACAGTTCAGGCTTCATGATCTGAATGCCGATGTTGGCCAGAGGCGCAGGGTTTGTGTCGTCCGCAGAATGGGTAATCCGACCGTCCGCATCCATGAAGAACCCGCGCGGACCCTCAAATCCGATCCCCAACCCCTTGGGTACGAGCAGAACCAGCAGGTCCATCTTCGCCGGGTCCCAAGCCGCCTTCATCTGCTCCAGCGGCTCTAGGGTTCCGCCGTCCCAAAGTGAGTCAATATTGGCCACAAAGAACGGCTCGGACCCTAGCAAGGGTAGAGCGTTCTTAATCCCCCCGCCGCTGTCCAACAACGCCGCCCGCTCGTCGACGATCAGAACCTTCGGATGGCTCCGGCCCGCCAGATGTGCCTCCATCTGATCGGCAAAGTGATGCACATTGACCACCGCGGTCTCGACCCCCGCAGCCGCCAGCCGGTCCAAAATGTGATCGATCAGGGCCTTGCCGTTCACGGTGACCAGCGCCTTGGGCATATGATCCGTCAATGGCCGCATCCGAGAGCCGATCCCGGCAGCCAGCACCATGGCGGTCTTGGGAACAGCTACCACGCCCGCATCTCAGCTGGCACGTGGTGGTCAAACCAGCGCTTCAGATCACCCATCGATGGGTCAGCTAGGTTCCGCTCAAGATAACGCCAGGTCCGGGGCATGAAGGCGCGGTATTGGGGTCGGCCCAGCAGGGTTTGGCGGGCAAAGACTCGGCCCAGGATCCGCGCAGCGTTGGACGCGGCCAGAGCTCGATAGTCCGCCAAGAAGTCGTCTCGATTCACCGAGGGATTGGCATCAAGGTAGCGGGCCAGCATGGCGTCCTCGAGCTCCGGCGACACATCCCGCCGCGCGTCCTGCAACAGGTGGGTCAGGTCCCAGGCGCGGTGTGCACGCAGGGCATCTTGAAAATCAAGCAACCCTACCCGGGCTATGCCTCGCCGCTCCGGCAACCAAAGCAAGTTCTGCGCGTGGTAATCCCGGTGGGTGAAGACGCTGGCCCCGGCTTCCCCGGCCACCCAGACCGGAGCCCAGACCGCGTCCCACTCAGCAACGGCCCGGGTGCCCAGTGGTGCCATGTTCATCAGCTTGGGCCACCATTCTAGGAATGTATCGGTGGCGACCTTCAGGGCCAGAGTATCATAGGTCAGCAGCGGCCAGCTCACCCCCTGCGCTTCAAGTATGTTTGGTGGCGTTTCGGCATGCAGCCTGATCTGCACATCCACGGCAGCTTCATAGAGCGGAACCTCAGGTTCGCCCCGCTCGGTCACGGTCGCAAACAAGCCGTCGCCTAGGTCTTCAATGACCGCTAGGCCAGCGTCGACGTCAAAGGCTTCAATCTGGGGGGCCGACAATCCGCGAGTCCGCAGATAATCGGATGTGGTTACGAAAGCCGCCACCGACCCCGCCGCCAACCGCGCTGAGGCATTGTAGCCCAAAGTTATCCGCTCAGCGGGGCTGGCATCCGGTGGGCAGACCACGCTCTCCAGGACGGCGGGTTGATCCATGAACACCCGTCGCGACCCATCGCTCAAGGTCAGCCGCTCATAGCTGCGGGTCGAGGCATCGCCGGCCAACAGTTCGCGCTTGGCCTGGCCCAACCCATGAGCCTTCAGAAACGCAACCTTCTGCTCCTCACGCTCCAAGCTCTCGCCCTTCCCACGTTCCATGTCCCACAAGGGTCGCCCGACGACCCTGCCCTAGCATCTCAATGCCCACGTCCAGCCGATCCGCCGGCAACCGACCCTCCAACCGTTCGGGCCATTCGATCAAGGCGGCACCGTCCTCCATCGCCTCATCCAAGCCGATTTCATAGGCCTCGTCGGGATCGCTCAGCCGGTAGAGATCAAAATGCGCAATCGATAGGTTTGCCCCGTCATAGGTCTGGACCAGTGTGAAGGTCGGGCTCGGCACCTCCTCGTCCGGCGTGGTCAGCGCGCGGATCAAGGCGCGGGCCAGGGTCGATTTCCCGGCTCCCAACGGCCCCGTTAGACAAATTGCTTCACCGGCCCTCAACGCCCTTGAGAGCGCGCGGCCCAACGCATCTGTCGCCGCCTCGTCGGCCAGATCCACAACCAAATTCATGAAAACGCCTTGTCCGGATTCTTGGGCAACGTGTCCTCCACATAGGCCCTCAGCGCCTGGGTGACCTCAGCGGCATCGCCCTCCAGCGCACTAGGCTCAATCACCGGCCCAACCCCAATCTCAAACGCCCCGCCGCGCTTGTTCAGCAGCTCATGGAATAACGTGATGTCGCGCAGCTCGTTGGAAAAATGGTGGAACAGGTGGAATAGCGTCGACCATGGTCCTTTGATGTGCAGCGGTAGGATTGGCGCTTCATGCCGTCGCGCCAGAGATACCGCGCTCGACATCCAAGGCGATTCCCTCAGCTTGCCGTCACGCCCCTGCCGCGCCAACCGGCCAGCTGGAAAGATCGTCAAAGGTCGCTCAGCCTCCATGGCATCGCGCGTCAGGGTCAGGGTCAGTCGCATGCGATCGCGTGTGCGGTTCTCCTCCCGCCATTCCACCGGGATCAGCGCGTCGCCCAGACCCGGCGACACCCGGTGCGCATCGGCATTGGCATAGAAACAGATGTCGGGCCGCACGGCCTTTAGTGCATCATAGACAGCCACGCCGTCGGCAATCCCGGTGGGATGATTGGCGATCACCACCAACCGCCCGACCTTGGGCACCCGCTCCAGCCCCTGCACGCTCACCCGCACCTGCAAGAGGTCCGACATATAGTCTAGCGCCGCCTGACCTGACATGGGCGCTATGGCGTCGGCCATCCGCCGCGCCTTGCCATAGTCGAGCAGCCCATAGAGCAACGGCCGCGCCACCGGCCAAACTAGGCTCGCCGCAAGCTTCGGTGCCCGCTCAACGATCAGCGTATCGACAATATGGTCATGATAGCCCGGCGCAGCCATGGCGGGCAGGATGGACTGCTAGAGGGGCGCGGAGCAAGGGTTCCTCGCCATCGTTCATCCCTCAAAACTGTATAGTGTAACTTGACAGGAAACGATACGTGAGATTAAATTCCGCATGAAGATCCGCAACATCATCCACAAAGGTCTGCGGCGGTTTGTCGAGGCCGATGATGCCTCGGGCCTCCAGCCTGCCGTGGTCACCAAGGTTCGGCGCATTATCTCGTTCCTCGAAGATATGGAGCGCGAGGAGGAACTTCGCACCGTGCCGAGTTGGAAGGCGCATCTGCTGACGGGGGATCGTAAAGGTGTCTGGAGCCTGTTCGTCACCAAGAACTGGCGGATCACCCTGCGGATCGATCAGACCCAGATTGAGATCATCGATCTGAACTACGAAGACTATCACTAGGATATGGCGATGACGGATACGGTCGGAATTCGGATGAAGAGCCCCGCCCACCCCGGCGGCTTCATCAAGAGTGAGATTTTGGAGCCGCTCGGTCTATCGGTAACGGATGGGGCCAAGGCGCTGGGCGTCACCCGCCCCGCCCTGTCGGCGCTATTGAACGAACGCGCTGATCTCTCTCCAGACATGGCATTGCGGATCGAGAAGGCGTTCGGCGTCTCGATGGACACCTTGATGCGCATGCAAAACAGCTTCGACATCGCCAAGGCCCGCCTGCGGGAGGGCGACATCAAGGTCCTTCCCTACGTGGTTCTGGAGTCGGTCTAAGGAGCGAGGGAATTCCTCGGTGCCTCCTTACCCTCCGCGAGCGCGATGCCTTCGAGGAACAGCTTTCGTTGACCGGGTTCGCGATACCAGTATTTGCCCAGCGTCTCGGCCGACTTGGGTGACAAGGCTCGACAGCGGTCAATCAGCTCTCGCGCCACGCTTAACTTGCCTAGGTGTCCCATTGTCGACGCCAACAGGGCGTAGCCGCCG
>JANLPK010000165.1:0-4113 GCA_031367205.1 Alphaproteobacteria bacterium | reverse complement strand
CCCGCGACAATCGTTCCAACGGCTAAAGCGACCATAAAGTCCAGGAACATGGGGAAAAATTTGCCCCCCGCATATACCCGCGCGGAAAATTGCGGCGCGGCATATGCCACCGCCCCCAAAAACCCCCAAAGCAACGCAGAGTTTACCATGCACACGGCTACTAACGCGCCTCGCGTGCGATTGCAAAGCCCCGACCTAGTCGTTGAGGACCAAATTCCCGAGCAGGGTCGCAGTCGCTCCTACGGCGTCCTTAACCTGCATCACCCTTGGCCAAATCGAGCGTGGAAGATATTGTTCTATAGGTATGATGAAGGTGAAGTCCTGCGAAGGCCCGTTGGTCGCTCCGGCATAGGTCTCGCGCACCACCAAGGTGAGATTGGCCTGATTGGGGCAGGCCACGGCAAACGTGACTTGCGTGCCGGTCAGGGCATTCAGCGCCACCCTGTTGTTGTCGCCAAGGCCGGAGGGCAGGGTCATGACGGCGAGCGGGTCTTGCGGGATGAACTCGCAAACCATGAACCCGATGTCTTGGCCGCGACGGAGCGACGCCGCGTTGATGCCCGGCCCGCGTAGGGTGATGGGCGAACCATAGGCCGGGAGGCTCAGGCCCTTGCCGCCGCCTGCGGTGGGGCATTCGGGATCAAACCACGGGCTCACAACTTCGTTCCCGGTGTTTGTCGAATTCCGGGTTAGCGCGAACCATTCGGGGTCTGTAATGGTCCCGGCGAAGCCCCCAGTGACCTCAACACAGCTGATCAGAGTTGGGGGCGTCGGGAGTGCGGCCATAGTCGCGAGAATTCCCGGCGAGCGGCGGAAGACGATATTGCGGAAGGTGACGCCGGTCAGTGCGCCGGTGGCATAGATAAAGTTCTCAATAACGGTCCGCGCAAAAAGAGCGCCGCTATGGGAGAGCCCCCCGGAGCCTAGATAACTCGCAAATCCAAGGGCCACGACGCGATCCATCGTGCAGTCTTGGAACCCATCATCTAGCCTCAGGGTATATACAGAGGCCCAGGCTGACCCGGCCCGATTAGGCCGACCCGAGAACCAGAAATTCGAGACGCTGCGGAAGAGTGAACCATACGTCGCGCCGCCGACCGTCTCCCACTGTGCCGCAAGCGGGTTGGTTTGGCCGGAGATAATACCGCCGCTGATGGTCAGGCCGCGCGCGTCTTGGTAGCCAAAGACGGTCCCATTGTCGTGAACTTTGTCAGACGGGGCGATGGACCCGCCGACGGAAGTAAATCCGTTCACCCGCCCGGCCAGCCGCACAAGGTTAGTGCCCTCGTCCACGCGAATAGGACCATTTATCGCAAGGCCCGTGCTTATGCCAGAACTGGACGCTTCAAACCCTCGCGTCCCGACGCAACCCCGGACCGTGATGGATGACAGGGTCGTCCCTGTCGTTGCCCCGGTGCCAGAAATCTTGACCGATGCGCCGTCGCGATTGAAGTTGCGACAATCCTTCATGACGAGGGGGCCGCAGGTCAGGCCAGACGCGCCCTGCTCCAGCACAATACCCGCTCCACCGCGCGTGACGCTGTTGGTGTGGATGAAGTTTTGGAAGGTCCAGGTCTTGCCTGGATTGAAGGTGATCGACGCCGTCGCGCCGATGAACTGGAAAGCCGTCGAATAGCAGGCAATTGATAGGTCCGCATTGCTCGGCACCGGATTGCCTATATAGAACACCCAACCGTTCCCGCTCGCGAGCATGGCATACTGTCGTTCCTGCCGCAGCCCATATTGGTGACCGATCAGGGCATAAAAGAAGCCCTCGGGGTTGCCCGCGTTGTCGTCGGGCCGGTTGGCGCACCCCACCGTGATCAGGCCAGCGCCGGTGGGTGCCGTGAGCACTTTGCAAAAATAGTCGGTGAAGTTAGCTCCTGTTCGAATGACCAATCGCGCGCCGACTATGCTTGTGCCTGCGGCTTCGATCCGCGCCAACCAGCCAGGGGAACGGATTTGCAACAAGTAGCGCTCCGCCGCAGGGGAATATCCGGCACCTCTGTCTATGTAGCTCGCCTCTTTGCTGGCGTCAGACGTGCCGCCCCAGTTTGCCGGGGGGACATATCGAACACCTGATTGACCCAGCGCGATTTGGTCAAAGCAGGACGGATCGCCAATGAAGCTATCCGTCGAGTCGTTCGCGCCCGGCGCGCACATTGATGGGTAGGTCGTGCGGCCTTTCGAGACCACGGGCCACAGGTCTGAAACCGCCGCGCCGGTGTCTATTGTCCTGCACGACAAGCCGTTGAGCGATTGCGAACCGACCGACCCGGTCCAGATCACCGCGCCGGAAAAGGTGGGGTCGCCCCCCAGGCCAGGGGTCGCGTCTCCCCCGGTATAGGTGTCAAATCGGTAGGCTCCGCCCGAGGTCAACTTGCAGAGATAGGGCGCGGTTGATACATCGGTGGGAGCGGCGGGGATGGCCAACGGGCGATGGATCGCGCCGTCGCCTCTCAGACCGACCCATAGACCGGCGATGTCCGGCACTTCTGTCAGCGATTTATAGGCGGTGGCCAAGGTGAGCCCATCCCCGCCTGCGCTCACGCGGTAGGGGTCCACGAGGCGGTCAAAAGATACCGGATATGCCATTAGGTCGGGGTCCCGAATAGCCGCCCGGTGAGGGGGTCAACCGCAAGGCCGGGGGGCATAGGCGACAGCATGACCACAGTGCGCGGAAGGGTTCCGCCTGAAATCGCGGGCGTGCCGTCATAGGCCACACCGACTGCTCCGGTGTTCGCAAGGGTGCCTTGGGCAATGGTCAGCGGGAGCGGGACCAACCCGCCCCGCAAGCCGCGCGTCAGCATAGAGCTTCCCGCCTGCGCAGAACCTGCGGCCAGGAGTCCGACGACTAAGGCGCGGCGACTTACTCTCATCCGACGATCCAGGTTGAGCCGTTGCACACGACAGGCACCACAACAGCGCCCCCACCAACAACCGCTGCGAGGACCACGGGGGTGAGCGCATCGGTGACCAAATAATGCAGGCCTCGGTTTGCGGCGTTACAGGTCGGCAGCGTTGCCACGGTCAGGACCGCGAGAGCCTGGGTTGGTGTGTAGGAGGCCTGGGCCGGAGCCGCAAAGGCCAGAAGGGTGAGAGCCAGGGCAAAGACGCGCATCAGATCACGTTCCATTCTGTGCCGTTATAAACCAGTTCAACCGACTGGCCGCTGACGTTCATTACCAGGGTCGCAGCACCGTCGATATTTCCAGCGGCGGGGGTGAGGGTGAGGGGGTTCGTCGCTCCATCTCGCTTGCCATCCTTGATGAATAGATGCTGGCCATTGACCGGCGAGGCGGGGAGGTTGACGGTTGTCGCCGCGCCCGTGGTCTTGTTGATGACCACGATATAGTCGGCGGTGGTGACCGTGACCGCGCCTGCGGCGGTGTGGACCCGCAAGGCGACGACATTGCCGCCTGAATAGGTGACAGAGGTCTTCGCCGGGTCAGCTGCAATGAAGTCGATCAGGGGGTTTTGCGCCGAACCGGAAGACCCGGCAGGGGCGTATTGGAACCGGACCTTGCCGCCCGCGCCTGTGCCCGTGCCCTTCGACCCGCCGAGGATACGATCAGCGCCCGCCGTGTTGGAGGTGCCCGTGGTGACGGACTGAGCGATATCGGTTTGCGCCGCAGGTGCAGCAGCATCGGCACCGCCCGGCTGAATAGTATTGTTGACCGGGATGAAAAACTGCCACGCCTTGGCGGTCGAGCTGTCTTCAAAGCGCAGCCCTCCGTCGGAGCCCGAGCACACTCGGCTTCGCGCGCTCCAGGTGTAGCACTGAGCCGCCGACATTGTGGTCCCGCCAGAACGGCCCACTGAAAAGTTGGTGGAGCCTCCAACTTGAAGGTCCAGCAGATTCGAGCTCACCGAGGATGCGGTGTTGGTGATGTTGAGCCTAAATCCCGTGAAAGTCGTTGTAGCATTGTTCCAAGTCTGCGCCGCGTCGATGGCGGGGCGGTCGGTGGCCCCGGTGATGTTGCCGCCGCTGATGACGAGGCCGGACTTATTTGCCACGCCCTGCGCGATGGTCTGAGTGTCGGTATAGGTGCAGGCCGTCGAGCATCCGGCACCAGCCGAAGACACTGGCGGGCCGAGCGTTTGCGCGAACGC
>JANLPK010000098.1:0-35253 GCA_031367205.1 Alphaproteobacteria bacterium | reverse complement strand
GCAGCGCGCACCAGCAAGGCCGGACCGAGCCAAGTGACCCGATCCTTAGTGGTATCCATAGATGCGATGGGCGGCGATCATGGACCGTCGATCACAATTCCCGGTCTGGCGCGGGCAATACTGACGCTGCCGGCGGAGGTCGGGTTTCTGCTGCACGGAGATCAAGCGGCCATAGGTTCGGAATTGGCGCGACATGCGGCCCTAAAGTCTCGCTGTGAAGTGCGCCATACCGACAAAGTTATTTCCTCTGATGAGAAGCCCGCCAATGCGGTTCGGCGAGGCCGGGGGGCCTCAATGTGGAATGCGGTGGAATCCGTGAAGGTGGGTGAGGCGATCGCCGCTGTCTCCTGCGGCAATACCGGTGGCTTGATGGCAATCTCGCGGCTGATCCTGCGCATGAGTGTTGATGTCGACCGTCCGCCATTGGTGGTGCCCTGGCCAGGCCTGAAGGGGGTGACAACTGTGCTCGACGCCGGAGCCAATATCGACTGCGACGCTGAACGCCTGGTCGAGTTTGCCATCATGGGGGAGGCCTACCATCGCGCGGCCTATGGGGTCGCTAGACCGACCGTCGGAATTCTCAATGTCGGATCCGAGGATGTGAAAGGCCACGAAGAGGTTCGTCAGGCCCATGCAATCCTGAAGAGCGGTCGATTTGATCTCGATTATCGCGGCTTTATTGAGGGCGACGATCTATCGAAAAATGTCGTCGATGTCGTGGTGACTGACGGGTTCACCGGCAATGTGGCTCTGAAGACGGCGGAGGGTACGGCAAGCTACATCACCCACGAGTTACGTGTGGCCCTCACATCGACCCTGGGCGCAAAGCTGGGCGCTTTGTTGGCCCGACCGGCGCTTCGGTTGTTTCGCGACAAGATGAACCCGCCACCAGCCGCGCCGCTGTTGGGCTTGAACGGGTTGGTTATCAAGTGCCACGGCGGGGCCGATGAGCGGGCATTTAGCCAATCCATCGGCCTAGCTATTGATTTGGCCAAGAGCGATTTCGCCGCCGAGATTGAGCGGAATATGACAAAATTGACCGCCGCGCTGCAAGCTGGACCCTTACCGGTCGCCGAGGAGCAATCCTAACGTGACAAAAGTGGTGCGAAGCGTGGTGACGGGCGTCGGTGGCTATCTGCCCGACGAGATCGTGACCAATGATGACCTCGCCAAGGTCATCGATACGACTGACGCCTGGATCGTCGAGCGGACGGGGATTCGCCAGCGCCATCGCGCGGCCCCGGATCAGCCAGTCTCCGACTTGGCCGTAGAGGCCGCGAAACGGGCGCTGACAGCAGCGGGTAAGACGCCTGCAGACGTTGACCTGATCATTGTCGGCACCACCACTCCAGACCTCACTTTCCCGGCTGTGGCCGCCATTGTGCAGCGGAAATTGGGTTGCCCGGTGGGCATTGCGTTTGACGTGCAAGCTGTGTGCTCTGGTTTTGTCTATGCACTGTCGACAGCGGATGGGTTTGTCGCTCGCGGCCGATCCAAATGTGCCTTGGTCATCGGCGCAGAGACCATGACACGGTTGATGGATTGGACCGATCGCGGGACCTGCGTGTTATTCGGTGATGGTGCTGGAGCCGTGGTGTTGGAGCCAGGCGAAGGGGAGGGAACCACCGCTGATCGCGGCCTGTTGGGATTTGCCCTGCGCGCCGACGGGAGCAAGCAGGACTTACTCTATGTGGACGGCGGGGTCTCCACCACGGGTCAGATCGGTCATTTGAGGATGCAAGGCAATCAGGTGTTCCGCCACGCGGTCGTCAACATCTCCGAGGCTGTGGTCGCGGCTGCTATCGATGCGGGGATTGCGGTGGCAGACGTGGATTGGTTTATCCCGCACCAAGCCAATCAGAGAATATTGGAGGGCGTCGCGCGCCGCTTGGGGATTGATGGCAAGAAAGTTATCTCTACCGTGGCGATCCACGCCAACACCTCTGCAGCTTCTATCCCTTTGGCCCTGGCTCACGGCATCGCCGACGGTCGTATCAAGCCGGGTCAGCTTCTTCTGATCGAAGCCATGGGCGGTGGATTGACCTGGGGCGCTTGTGTGATCCGTCTCTAGCCGCCACCCAGAAGAAGTTTCTCCACAATCCCTTTGAAGTCTTTGACCTGATGCGACAATCAGTTCATCAGGTTATTGAGCGCTGACGCAAATTGCGGTGGCCAACTTGTAGTTCTAGCCGAGGCGAGATTACGAATGACGGGCGCGACCGTGACACGGGCCGATCTTTGTGAGGCGGTTCACGAAGAGGTGGGTCTGACCCGGCAGGATTGTTCGGAACTAGTCGAACGCACTTTGGAGCTGGCCACCCTGGCTCTAGAGCGCGGGGAACAAGTCAAGCTTTCCGGGTTTGGCGTCTTCCAGGTCCGCGCCAAGCGCGCGAGAATGGGGCGGAACCCCAAGACAGGCGAGCCTGCGACCATTGAGCCTCGCCGTGTTATTGGATTCCGTGCCAGCCAAGTGATGAAGGCGCGGGTGGATCGCGCTCTAGCCAAGTGAGGATACGTGACCAAAGGCCCTGATGCCTTTCGCACAATCTCTGAAGCAGCTGATGAGCTGAACGTGCCCCAACACGTGCTGCGGTTTTGGGAAACACGATTTTCCTTCATTCGCCCCATGAAGCGCGCCGGTGGGCGACGGTTCTATAGACCGCAGGACATCGAGGTTCTGCGCGCGATTAAGACCCTGCTCCACGACAAGGGTTATGCGATTAAGGGCGTGCAGCAACTGCACAAGGACGGGAAACTGAAGGCGGTAATGGCCAGCAGCAGCAGCCCAGCTGTCGCCACGACACCGGGCATGTTTGATGTGAAGGACGACAACAGACTGGCGGGCTTGATTGCGGCGCTTGAAGGACTGCTTTCTGCTAAGCGGCGACTTGATGGACTGCTGCGGGCCTAGCTCGTCGGCACCGATCCGCGAAATTCAGCTTGCCCGGGCTTGGCAAGCCGCTAGAAGGGCCGCTCGCCGATGTCGGAGCGTAGCGCAGCCTGGTAGCGCACTTGACTGGGGGTCAAGGGGTCGCAGGTTCAAATCCTGTCGCTCCGACCATCGGCGCGGTTCATCCAACTGATGACGGGTAGAATGGGCAACCCCCAACCGAGACCTGCCACCGCGTAGAAGACGAACCGCAGCAAGCCGCTGTTAGGCAGGCGGTCCGATAGGGTCGAGGCCAGCCAGATATACCCCCCAAGGAACAGCATGATTGCGGCGCAGCCCAACAGCTTACGAATTCGTGGTGACATCATGATCCGGGTATAGGGCCAGCTTGGCTGCGCGTCACCTATACGTGGACCGAGCACGCCAAGTCGGATAGCGGGGGGGATCAATTTCCCAGAAGACCAAGATGACCTCGTTCCTGCGATCCGACCGTTCCCGCCCTGTCGCTGTTTGGCTGTTTCTCGTGGCCGCCCTGGTGTTGGCCATGGTGGTGGTGGGCGGCGCTACACGCCTAACAGACTCAGGTCTCTCGATCACTGAGTGGAAGCCACTGACGGGGGCCATTCCGCCCATGTCCGCGAAGGATTGGACTGGGGAGTTCGCGCGATATCAGCAGATCCCGCAATATGCCCAATTGAACAAAGGCATGACGCTAGGGGCTTTCAAGACGATCTACTGGTGGGAGTGGTCCCACCGGTTCCTTGGGCGATTGGTGGGGGTGGTGTTTGCCTTACCGTTCGCCTATTTCATGCTTCGACGCGAACTGCCCAAGCGGTTAATTTGGCGGTGCGCGGTGTTGTTTGGATTGGGCGGCCTTCAGGGGTTGGTAGGCTGGTGGATGGTCGCCAGCGGGCTCTCAGAGCGGGTCTCCGTGGCACCTGAGCGGCTGATGACTCACTTGGGGCTGGCCTTCGTCCTATTGGCCGCGCTGGTCTGGACCGGTCTGGAGGCCTGGGCAGGTTCGGCACGGGTGTCCGTGCCTAGCCCTTGGACGAAGAGGTCCTTGGGCTTAGTCGCGATGGTCTTCATGCAGATATTGTTGGGCGCGCTGGTTGCTGGGAATGATGCCGGGCTCGTTTACAATGACTGGCCCATGATGAATGGCGCGATCTTCCCGGTCGACTATGGCGGGGCAAGCCTCTGGGCGACCCTGGCGCACAGTCAGTCTGCCGTTCAGTTTCATCACCGCATGCTGGCCTATGGTCTTTTGATTGCGTCCGTCGCTGCTGCCATTGGGGCATCGCGTTCGCGCTATCTCGCGCCAGCTTCGACCTGGTTGGCGTACGGGCTTTGCATGGGTGTGGTGATTCAGGCCCTGCTGGGCATCGCGACGTTGATGGCTCACGTCCCCCTGTGGTTGGGCATTCTGCATCAAATCACGGCGGCTTTCGTGCTTGCACTGGCGACGGCGTTTTGCTGGCGGGTGCGCCGACCTTAGGGGCCGGTTGATCCAAATCTTGGGGTTGCCGGTATCCCCTCCTGGGGGATAGGATACATTCATGTCCGGAAAACACCTTTCACATGTTGCCATCGGTGCGCGCCTGAAGCGAGCCGAGGGCCACCTGAAGTCCGTCATCGGTATGCTAGAGGCCGAACGCGCTTGTCTAGACATCGCCCAACAGCTCCACGCCGTGGAGGCCGCCATCGGTGCCGCCAAGCGTGAGTTGATCCACGACCATATTGAACATTGCCTGGAAGACGGCGGCGCGAACGACCTAACCGAAATCAAGAAACTGACCAAATACCTCTAAGGGGCTATTAGATATGCCGGGTCTTGCCGAACTCTTGCAACGTGACGCTGGAAATATGTGGCTCTTCATTCCCAGCGCGTTGCTGCTGGGTGCCCTGCACGGATTGGAGCCGGGTCATTCAAAGACGATGATGGCGGCATTCATCGTGGCGATCCGGGGCACTGTCGGGCAGGCGGTGTTACTGGGACTATCCGCGGCGATATCCCACTCACTCGTGGTCTGGTTGGTAGCGCTTGGCGGGCTTGCCCTCGGTCGGAACTTCCAGGCTTCAGACGAGCCTTACTTTCAACTCATCTCAGCATTGATCATGATGGCTGTGGCGCTCTGGATGTTCTGGCGGTTACGCCGCGCGCAATCCCCGGCCAAAGATCATAGAGGTCAGGGGCACCACGATCACGGTGGCCATGACCATGACCACGGCGACCATCCGCATCCGCACGTCAAACCCTTGGTGGCAGCAGGCGATGACGACCACGCGCAAGCCCATGCACGTGACATTGAACACAGGTTCGCCGGGCGCGAGGTCACCACGGGTCAAATCGTCATGTTCGGGCTGACAGGGGGCCTGATCCCATGTCCGGCAGCGATCACAGTCCTGCTCCTTTGCCTGCAATTGAAGAAGATTGCCGCAGGGGCCGTGCTGGTCACGGGATTTAGCGTTGGGCTTGCGGTGACGATGGTCATGGCGGGCGTGATTGCCGCAGTCGGCATGCGGGGCGCAACGCGGCGGTGGCCCGGTATTGAGGTCGTCTTGCAGCGTGCGCCCTACCTTTCGGTCGGCCTAATCCTAGCGATCGGAACGATCTTGGCTGTGCAAGCCGTGATTGCTTTGTAGGCCTGAAGTCTATAACGGTATTATGATACCTTTATCACCTAAGCCTTGTTGAATCAGGGTTTTCTAAGCCTTCGCGACGGCGATGTTGACAGTCGACAGATGTTCCCGTAACAGCCGCTCCTCTGATCGCGGGCGCCGCTCGTGAAGTTCCTACGGATCGTTCCCATGCAGAAGACGACGGCTTCGCTGAAGCCCGCCGACGTCACGAAGAAGTGGATCTTGATCGATGCTGAGAATGTGGTCGTTGGCCGCCTCGCATCGTTCATCGCCATGCGTCTTCGCGGCAAACACCGGCCTGACTATACCCCCAATGTCGATTGCGGCGACTATGTCGTGGTGGTCAATGCTCACAAGGTGAAGTTCACCGGCAAGAAGCTGACCGACAAGATCTATTACCGCCACACCGGCCACCCAGGCGGCGTGAAGCAGCGTACCGCCGGCCAAGTGCTGGATGGTCGTTTCCCCGAGCGGGTTCTGGAAAAGGCCGTCGAACGCATGCTCCCCAAGGAAAGCCCCTTGGCCCGCGCCCAGATGACCCACCTGCGGATCTATAACAGCGCTGAGCATCCTCATGAGGCACAAGCCCCTGAGACCGTCGCCTTCGCCGCCATGAACACCAAGAACGTGCGGAGCGCGTAAGACAGATGTCTGAATCCCCCACCCCTACCGGTTTCGACGCTCTGCAGAGCATGTCGTCCAACCCCACGCCTGACGCCGTGGTTCACCTGCGCAAAGTCGACGCTCAAGGCCGCTCCTATGCGACCGGCAAGCGCAAGAATGCCATCGCCAAGGTTTGGATCAAGCCCGGCAAGGGTCAAGTCACCATCAATGGTCGTGACCAACTGATCTATTTCGCCCGTCCAGTGCTGCGCATGATGATCGCCCAGCCCATGGAAGTGACCGACCGGGTTGGTCAGTTCGATGTCGTGGTATCGGTTCAAGGCTCGGGCCTGTCGGGCCAAGCCGGCGCGATTCGGCACGGCATCTCCAAGGCTCTGACCTATTTTGAACCGGGCCTGCGCCCAGTTCTGAAACCACATGGCTTCCTGACCCGCGACAGCCGCGTTGTTGAGCGCAAGAAGTACGGCAAGGCCAAGGCCCGACGCAGCTTCCAGTTCTCGAAGCGCTAAACTGCTGCGGACATTCGTGTTTGCTAGGGGCGCTTCGGGAAACCGGAGCGCCCCTTTTCTATTTCGGTTTGTTGTTCCTGGAGCAGGACCATGACCCACACGGTATTTATCGATGGCGAGGCCGGCACGACGGGATTGCAGATCCGTCAGCGGCTGGCGGGGCGCAGCGATCTGCATGTGGTCTCCATAGATCTCGAGAAGCGCAAGGATCCAGCGGCGCGCGCTGAACTGCTGAATGGTGCCGACGCGGTTATCCTTTGCCTGCCAGACGCGGCAGCCAAGGAAGCGGTCGGCCTGATTAGCTCAAATACTGTGCGGGTCATTGATGCCTCGAGCGCGCATCGCGTGGCCTCAGGTTGGACCTACGGCTTTGCGGAGATGGACCGCGATCAGCGCCAGGCGATCAAGGGCGCGCGTCTGGTGAGCAATCCGGGTTGCTATCCGACAGGCTTCATTGGGTTGGTGCGGCCATTGGTAGAAGCCGAATTGATCCCGGCGAACTTCGCTCTGACCGTCAATGCGATCTCCGGCTATTCGGGCGGCGGCAAGGGCCTGATCGAAGAGTTTGAGGGTGCGTCCCCGAAGAACGGTAGCCGGGACGCCTACCGGGTCTACGGACTGGGCCTGACCCACAAACATGTGCCCGAGATGCAGGTCCATGGTGGACTGGACAATGCGCCAATATTTGCGCCGTCGGTGGGACGGTTTGCTCAGGGCATGTTGGTGGAAGTGCCGGTGCCGCTGTGGGCATTGCCGGGCAAGGTGAAGTCATCTGATCTGCGCAAGGCCTTGGCTGACGCCTATTTCGGTGAGGCGTTTGTAGATGTGGCCAGCGCTGAGGAATGCCGTGAACTGCAGACGGCGCGTGCAGGCGCTGCGAGTTACAACGCAACCCTGGATCCTGAAGCGTTGAACGGCACCAATCGCATGCGGCTCTTTGTGTTTGGCAATGACGATCAGGCACAGGTGCGCTTGGTCGCGCAACTGGACAATTTGGGTAAGGGCGCTTCTGGCGCGGCGGTGCAAAACCTGAACCTGATGCTGGGTCTACCGGAGGGGCGGGGGCTGTGATCCTGCGTCGCGCGGTGTCGGAAGACGCGCGAGGAATGGCGGTGGCGCATCGCCAAGCCATGCGGGTTTCGCTGCCCTTCCTTCCTGAGTTGCATACGGCTGAGGAAGATCAGTGGTTCATGCGCGAGCGATTGATGGCGACCAACGAGGTTTGGGTTGCCGAGGTTGGGAATGTGGTCGCGGGCTACATCGGCTTTCATGAGGGATGGATCGATCATCTGTATGTTCACCCTGACCATCAGCGTCGGGGTCTGGGCCCGGTTCTTTTGGCGAAGGCTCTGGAAGAGGGGGCGGCGCGGCGACTTTGGACCTTTCAACAGAATACTAGGGCTCGAGCTTTCTATGAGAAGCACGGGTTTGTCGCGGAGCTGTTCACCGACGGTGAAGAGAATGAGGAGAAAACGCCGGATGTGCGCTATTTTCGGCCGGCCGATGTAACCGAAACGGCGTCTGGAGCGTAGTTCAAGCTATGACCATGCAGACTCTCGACCGCCGACACCTCCTGATGGGTTCCGTCGTGGCGCTTGCCGCCACTTCTCCGCGTTTGGCCCTCGCCGCCGATGTTTTCGCCAGTTCGACCTGGCGAAAACTCTCCGACGCCGAGTGGAAGAAGCGGCTGCCGGCTGGCAGTTACCAAGTCCTACGCCACGAAGACACAGAGCGCCCCGGTACTAGCGCCTTGCTGAACGAACACCGCAAGGGGGTATTCGTCTGCGCGGGGTGCGCGCTGGCGCTCTTCCGCAGCCAAGCGAAGTATGAGAGCGGCACGGGCTGGCCAAGCTTTTTCACCCCGATCACGGGGGCCCTGGGCACCAAGAAAGACTTCGCCATAGGCTATCCTCGGACCGAGTATCACTGCGCCCAGTGCCTGGGTCATCAGGGTCATATATTCGATGATGGCCCGCGCCCGACCGGCTTGCGATACTGCAATAATGGCGTGGCGTTGAAGTTCGTGCCGGGGTGATCGACGCTAGGCGTCGGCGCAACCATGGACTAGCTTGACCCCGATCAACTCTGGGGGAGTCTTATGCTAATCCGCGCACCTGTTCGCGAAATCCGAAATTGGTACTGCGATAGCCGGCGGTGGGACGATTACCAGCCGCGAGACGGCGATATCGTGATCGCGACGCCACCCAAGGTTGGCACCACATGGACCCAGCAGATCGTCAATCTGCTGATCTTCCAGTCGGCTGAGCCCCGCTCATTGTCTATGTCGCCCTGGATCGATGCGCGATTCCGTGAACCTATCGAGATGGTCATGCCGATCATCGAGGCGCAAACCCACCGACGATTTCTGAAGTCACACCTGCCGCTGGATGGCCTGGCGATCTATGACGAGGTGAAGTACATTCACGTGGCACGTGGTGGGCGCGATGCCTGCATGTCTTACCACAACCATATCAATGGATACCGCCCCAGTACCTTAGAGGCGTTGGACGCCGTTGGTTTGAGTGACCCGACCATCGGCAAGGCCTACCCGAGGTCTCCGAGTGGAACGAGGGACTTCTTTCACCACTGGATGCAGCGCGGTGATGACAGTGCCAAGCAATTGATGTCGGCGGGGTTTTTCGAGATCGAGCGATCCTTCTGGAAAGCGCGCGCGCTGCCTAATCTATTGTTGGTGCACTACAATGATCTGAAGGCCGATCTGCGAAGCGAGATGGGTCGGATCGCAGAGTTTTTAGACATCGAAATCTCTGCCGGTTTGTGGCCCGAATTGGTGGATGCCGCGACGATGGAGAGCATGAAGCGGGACGGCGAGACGCTGCTGCCGGGGATGGACCGGGGCTTTGAGGGCGGGGTGAAGACCTTTCTCAACAAAGGAACCAACGGGCGTTGGCAGAGCGAACTGACCGATGAGGACAATGCGATGTTCCTCGCAAGGCTCGAAGACGAGCTGAGCCCCGGACTGATCGCTTGGTTGGAGAACGGTCGGCGGATCGCAGGTGATCCTAAGACTTCGTCGGATTGAGCGTTCGATGGTCGGTCGGAGGCGTATTTTGGGATTGGTTGGGCTTTGCTTGGTTCTTGCGGGTTGTACGCCGAGGCCAGCCGAAGTCGACGCCGACCGAATGGGCCGTGCCGTCATAGACGCCATCCAGCGCGATGATTGGCCGGTGATCGACAAGAACCTTAGCCTAGCCATGGCGGCGGACCCTGAGCACGCCCCGAAGATCGCGAAACTGCGCACGCTGTTTCCACCCGAGCCGCCGTGGTCCATCAAGCTTCTGGCATCATCGCAGGTGAAGGCCACCACATCGGAACGCTCGACACTGAAATACCTCTACACCTTCGCAGAACGGAAATTGGTGATCGACCTAACCCTGGAACACTATGGTTGGCGTAAGGTCTATAAGCCGACCACCGCGCGCGCCGAAGCGCTCGCTCTGGAAACCGAAGGCGATGTTCTGTTCGAAGAGCCGCCCAAGCCTAAAGCGGATGAGCGGGCCTATCGCGTCCTTGAGCTCTACAAGTTGTCGGCCATTGCGGTAACGCCGGCATCAGCACCAAAAACCTGACCCTGGACGCATTCAGCGGCGAACTGCGGGATCCTAATTTGGCCGCGAAGCCTTGGCGTCCGGATGTCCTGTTGTCGTGAAGACGTTTCGAATGCCTGGCAGGATATCGAGTTGAAAGGGTGGCGCGGCTTTCAATTCGAAGGCTACGCTGACGTTCTTGGTGTCGCGTCCAAACAACTCGACCAAGTTTTGATCCCAGCAATCGATGTGATGGACAGCGTCCTTGATGTTACTTGCGCAGAGCATGGTGACAGCAGCGAAAGAGCTGTCGAGGGGTTTCGAGTATTGCGTCCGCCAGACGAAACCACCGAGTTTTGCTTTATCATTGGCGACAAAGCGAAATGACCATCGGTCCTGTGAGTCTTCAGGTTTGAGGCCGTACACTTGGCGCTCGATGTCAAAATTCATCCTACCGGTTTTGAACAGGTTGATCACGGAAAGCGCCGTCTTTCCGCCGACGGTCGACACACCCGCGCGGCCTCCCAAGTACTCAGGACCTAAATTCGAATAGAGGTTGGCAAACATCCCTAAGGTGGCGCCGAAGAGTTCTTGGGTCGGCTCGGCTGGCGCACTTGGTGCAACAACGGGCTTTGATTGAGCCATCGCATAGGTGTTGCTCTGCCCGCCCACCGTGGATGTCCAACTAGGTCCAGACGCGGAGTTCGTTAGCACAATGCTGATAATCGGCGGTTGTGTGGCACGCTGATCAAATAGCCCCGGGATCCAGCAGTTTGTCGTCGCAGAGGTTGAGCTTGTCATACGCCCGAGGCAGGGCAACCTGCTGTCGTCGACCACAAAGGTTCCCCTAAAGTCAGCTCCGCCAATAGGACTGAGGGAGAGAGTCTGGGATGCGCTGCGCTCGCCAACCGAGAAGACCAGGGCGACGTCCCCGGGACGGGGCATGGTCAGCTTCGCGGTTGCACCTGGCGGCAAGGGCGGATTGGCTGGGAGCGCCACCGAAACGGGGAGCTTTCTATTGAGACCCGATAGAAAAGTAGTGACATCGTCGGCAGCCCAAGCGGGGCTAGCGACCAAGGCTAGGGCGATTGCTGCCCATCCAGTTCGAAGCATGCTGTTGCCCTCCACGAGCGGCCACGACAATCTACGCGACGTTCGCGGCTGTCATGATCCAAATGGACTATGAAACCCGCCCTACGACTTGACCTTTACATAGGTACCAGGGGCATCTCCGAGCGGCTCAAGTGTCCCCTTGGCAGGGTCGCGGGCAGGGATCATTTTGCCTGACTTGGCTTTCAGCCAATCCGCCCAGTGGGGCCACCAGGAGCCGGGAGACTCGACAGCCCCCTCCATCCACGCCTCCACGCTCGCAGGCAGCTCAGCATTAGTCCAGTGCTGGTACTTCTTGGCGACAGGAGCGTTGATCACGCCGGCGATATGGCCTGAGCCAGCCAAGGTGAAGGTGACGGGCCCCCCGAACAGTTTGGCTCCTTTGTAAACGGAGCGCGCGGGGGCGATATGGTCTTCCTTGGAAGATTGGACGTAGATCGGGGTCTTGACCGTTTTCAGGTCGAGTTTGATGTCGTCGAGCACCAGTTCGCCCTTGGCCAGAGCGTTTTCTATGTAGAATTTGCGCAAATAGAAGAGATGCAGGGTCTTGGGCATCCGGGTCTGGTCTGAGTTCCAGAAGAGCAGGTCAAAGGGCTTCGGTTCCTTGCCCATCAGATAGTTGTTCACGAAGAACGACCAGATCAGGTCGTTGGAACGCAACATGTTGAAGGTGTCAGCCATGGACTGGCCGCGCAGGACGCCGCCTTCGGCATCCATCATGCCCTCTAGGTCCTTGAGCCACTCTTCATTGGTGAAGAGCAAGAGATCGCCGGCTTCGGAGAAGTCTTGCTGGGCGGCGAAAAAGGTTGCGGAGGCAATACGCTTGTCCCCCTTGGCCGTCATGTGGGCCAACGTGGAAGAGAGCAGGGTTCCACCGATGCAGTAGCCGACGGTGTTTACGGTCTCCACATCGGCCTGTTTCATGGCCGCAGCCGTGGCCTCATAGATGCCCTGACGCATGTAATCTTCGAAGGTCTTGGTCGCCATGGATTGGTCGGGATTGACCCAGGAGGCGACGAAAACGGTGATCCCTTGATCTGCCAACCAGCGGATCATCGAATTCTCGGGGCGCAAATCGAGGATGTAGAACTTGTTGATCCAGGGTGGGAAGATCACCAACGGGATTTGGTGCACCTGAGGCGTTGTCGGGTCGAACTGGAGCAGTTCTAGGATCTCGTTCTTGAACACCACCTTGCCCGGTGCCGTGGCGACGTTCTCGCCGATCTTGAACATGTCGTAGTCAGTTTGGCTGATGGCCAGCTGGCCACCACCGCGGCTGAGGTCTTCGGCGAAGTTCTCCATACCCTTGAGGAGGCTTTCACCACGGGTCGCGACGGCTTCACGAAGAGCAGCAGGATTGGAGACCAAGAAATTTGTCGGTGAAAATGCGTCGGTGAGCATCTTCATGAAGAACTCGACCCGCCGCTTGTCCATGGCGTCGACACCATCGACATCAGACACCAGGGCGTTAAGCCAATTGGAGGTCAGCAGGTAGGATTGTTTCATGACATCGAAGACGGGATTGTCGGTCCAGTCTGGGTCCAGGAATCGCTTGTCACCCTTGGCGGGCACGACGACGGGTTCGCTGACCTGTCCGGTCGCGCGGCGAGCAGTAGACTGCCAAAGCTCCAGATATTGCTGAAAGAGGTCAGCCTGGGCGCGCACCAATCGATCAGGTTGAGAGGCGATGCGGCCTAGAATGTCGGTTAAGGCCGGCGCGACATGGAACGGATCTGGCGTGAGCGCTGCGGGGCGTTCTGCCTGTCGTAGGGCGGACTCGGCGATGGCACCTTGGGCGGTCAATGCGGCGCGCGCGAGATTTGATGATAGTTTCTCCATCATCTCGCGTTGTTCCGGGGACAGGCCTAGATTTGGAAATTCAGTGGCCTTTGGTGAGGCTGCGGCGCGTTCCAGAAGCGGTTCAGCGGACTGGATGGCTGAAACTTTCGACGTCTTCGCCTTGGATTTTTTCTTGTCTTTGAGCGTCTTGCCTTTTTTTGGCATTCCCTTGGCAGATTCCGTATCCGGCGGGCTCATGGGTTGGTTCCTTAGAAGGGGATTTAGCACCCCGCGCTTCCGTCTGGGGCGATCATGGCATAAGACGGACCGGGATATGAACACCTCGTCTAAAGTTTTCGCGAATCATCGCCGTTCGGTGGGCAAAAATCTGTTGGGCCTGAGCCTTTGCCTGGGTATCGGCGGCTGCGGCACGGCAGGTTTGATGACCTCCACCAAGATCGACACGCGTTCCAAGGTTGCTGATCAAGTTGCAGCACTGACTCAAGCCAGCGGCCCGTACCCCACCTTTGATGGGATACCGGCAATGCCGACGGATCTTCGGCCCGTGAAAGCATGGGGCGAGGGTGCCAAGCAAGTTGAGACGGCGTTAGCAGATCTTGAGCGGGCAACGGCCCCGGGCACCTGGAGTTTGTCGGGGACGGAGCGATTTGCCGCGCATGCGCGCAGCCAGATCGACATGTCCCCGGAGCTCGCCGCGTCGAGTGTCGCAGAGACCGAAGCTTTCGCCCGAGCGCTTCGGAAGCGAGCTACGCCGCCTCCGCCGCCGAAAAGATAGGCTTGCGGAGGCTGAACACCTATCAACCCGCTTGGCGGCCTCTGCGACCGAGGATAAGCCAAGCCCGACTTCTGCGCCCACTTGCCGCGGAGCTTGCGGCCCGAGCATTTCATGACCCCTGAATTTCACCGCATTAAGCGCCTACCGCCCTACGTTCTCGAAGAGGTTACCCGTATCAAAGCTCGGCTTCGGGCCAAGGGCGCGGATATCATCGACTTCGGCATGGGTAACCCCGACATGCCGACACCCAAGCATATCGTCGAAAAGATGATCGAGACCGCGCGGGATCCAAAGGCCGGCCGGTATTCGGCGTCCAAGGGGATCATCGGCCTACGCCGGGCCATGGCAGGCTATTACAAGCGCCGCTTCGGGGTTGAGCTGAACCCTGACACCGAGGTGATCGCGACTCTGGGTTCGAAGGAAGGGTTTGCAAACCTTGCCCAGGCCCTGACGGCACCGGGCGATGTTATCCTTTGCCCGAACCCAGCTTATCCGATCCACGCCTACGGTTTCATCATGGCCGGCGGGGTGATCCGCCATGTCCCGGCTCCTTCGCCAGAGGCGTACCTATCGGGGGTGAGCGCGGCACTGCGCCACTCCAGCCCGGCACCAAGTGTCTTGGTGCTTTCGTATCCATCCAATCCGACCGCACAATGTGTCGACCTCGAGTTCTACAAAGATGCGGTGGCTCTGGCGAAGAAGAACGACCTCCTGGTGATCTCAGATGTCGCCTATTCGGAGATTTACTTCGACAATAATCCACCGCCATCCATCCTCCAGGTTGAGGGTGCAAAGGATATCGCCGTCGAGGTCAATTCGCTGTCGAAGACCTATGCTATGGCCGGTTGGCGCGTGGGCATGGTTGTCGGAAATGAGCGGATTTGTTCGGCCTTGGCGCGGGTGAAGTCCTATCTTGACTATGGGGCCTATACGCCGATCCAGGTAGCGGCGGCCACGGCGCTGAACGGACCGCAGGATTGTGTCGATGAGATTCGAGCCACCTATAAGAGTCGACGCGACACGTTGGTGAAATCTATGGCGCAAGCCGGATGGGACATTCCGTCACCGCCGGCTTCGATGTTCGCATGGGCCCCAGTTCCCGAGCCCTTTCGAGAAGCCGGTGCGATGCTGTTTTCAAAGTTGTTGATCGAAGAGGCTGGCGTTGCGGTGGCTCCTGGGGTGGGCTTTGGTGAGTATGGTGAGGGGTTCGTCCGGGTCGGATTGGTAGAGAATGAGCATCGCATTCGCCAGGCGGCGAGAAATGTCAGAAAGTTCCTGGCGAACGCTGACGAAATTCTAGCTCGGGCACACAACGCGATGGTCACCAAATGACGCAGAAACTTTGGCGGATCGGGATAGCTGGGTTGGGCACGGTTGGTGCTGGGCTTTTGAACTTTCTGTCTGACCGGGCCGACTTTGCACCAGCGGGAGGGCGAAGTGTTGTGACCGGTGTGTCGGCAAGGTCCCGTTCCCGGGCGAGACCTTTCGATATTTCAAACCTACCTTGGTTCGACGACCCGGTTGCCCTGGCGAAGTCACCGGAAACCGACATCTTCGTTGAGCTCATCGGGGGGTCTGACGGTCCTGCAAAGGCAGCTGTCGAGGCGGCATTGAAGGCCGGAAAGCCGGTCGTGACTGCCAACAAAGCCCTCATTGCCGAGCACGGGACTGAGCTCGCCGAATTAGCGGAGTCTCAGGGCGTTCCATTGCTGTTTGAGGCCGCCGTGATGGGAGGGGTTCCGGCGGTCAAGATTGTACGCGAGGCCCTGGTCGGGGACGACATCAAGTCCATCGCGGGCATTCTCAACGGAACATGCAACTATATCCTGACGGAGATGGACACAGCCGGGCGCGCCTTTGCCGATGTCCTGGCCGAAGCTCAGAGACTGGGTTATGCGGAGGCAGATCCGACCATGGATGTCGGCGGCTTCGATGCTGCCCACAAGATCACCATTCTCGCGGCTCTGGCCTTTGGTTGCGCCCCGAATTTCGCGGCCGCCGAGATCGAAGGCATTGATCAAATTGACCTGATGGATATTCGTCTCGCGCGAGATCTCGGCTACCGGGTGAAGTTGGTAGCGTCGGCAGATCGATCCCCCGACGGCGTCTTGGTGCGGGTGCATCCTTCCTTGGCGCCGTTGGGGCATCCGCTGGCTCAGGCTGGTGGTGCTCTAAATGCCCTGTTCATTGAAGGTGAGCGGGTCGGGCGGATCTATATCCAGGGACCAGGTGCCGGGGCTGGCCCCACTGCGGCAGCAGTAGCCGCCGATATCGCCGACGTGATGACCGGTGCTGTGCGCCCGGTGTTCCAAGCGCCAGCAGGAACCCTCAAGCCGTTCCGATCTGTGGATCCCGCGAAAAATATGGGGCGCGCGTACCTGCGTTTGATGGTGAAGGATGAGCCTGGCGTGATTGCTGCGGTGTCGGAAGCCCTAGCCGAAGCGGGGGTTTCCATTGAGAGCTTCCTGCAGAAGCCGGTGGAAAACGCCAATGGGGTGCCGATCGTGCTGACCACCCACGCTGTGGCGGAGTCGGTCTTGACCGCAGCCATTGACCACATTGCCAGCCTTCCAGCGGTGCTGGAGCGTCCAAAACTGCTGCGCATCGCTCGTATCTGAGAACCTCGGAACATGGGCAGTTTCGGCGCTGGAGAGATTTGATGAGTTCGGAAGTTCTAGACCGCGGTCTTGTCCTAGACGCTGTTCGAGTTACCGAGATTGCCGCAATTGCTGCTTGGAGGCAGGTGGGGCGCGGCGACGAGCTGCTCGCCGATCAAGCCGCCGTAGATGCCATGCGCACCGCGCTGAATGACTTAGATATCGACGGCGAAATCGTGATCGGCGAGGGCGAGCGTGACGAAGCTCCCATGCTGTTCATTGGAGAGAAGGTCGGCAGCGGTAAGGGCCCGAAGGTTGATATCGCGCTCGACCCTCTGGAAGGCACCACCCTGACTGCCAAGGCGATGGCCAATGCTCTGACCGTGATGGCATGGGCACCTAAGGGCAGCCTGCTCAATGCCCCTGACACCTATATGGACAAGATCGCTTGTGGGCCGGGCTACCCAGCCGGCGTGATAGATTTGGACCGAAGTCCTGCGGAGAATGTTAAGGCCATTGCGACGGCCAAGGGCGTTGACGTCAGCGAGGTTACGGTCTGCGTCATGGACCGACCACGTCACGCGGAGATCATTGCCGCATTGAGGGCTGTAGGGGCCCGAGTTTACCTCATCACCGATGGAGACGTCGCCGGGGTCATGAATACGGCGGATCCCTCAACCGGCGTTGACCTCTATCTCGGCCAAGGCGGTGCCCCGGAGGGGGTGCTGGCTTGCGCGGCGCTGAAGTGCATGGGCGGGCAGTTCCAGGGACGCCTAGTGTTCCGCAACGGCGATGAAAAGGCCCGAGCGCGCAGGATTGGTATCACAGACTTCGACCGCAAGTACGACCTTCACGAAATTGTCCGCGCCGATGCGATCTTTGCGGCGACCGGTGTGACCAATGGTGCTTTGTTAGACGGCGTTCGCCACGAAGGTGGTTTCGTGCATACCCATTCGATCGTCATGAATTCAGCCACCCGCACCGTGCGCGAAGTGCGGATGAAACGTCTCGTCTAGCCTATGACTGACCCTGGCCTGCCAGCGGGATTTTTGGGCGTCAGCAAGTCCCTGACAGGCCGGCTTTGGCGCACCCGGCCCGCTGACTCCGACACGGTGCGAGGGCACCAACTGGGCTTGGGGTTGTCGGAGCCGCTAGCTCGAGCCCTGGCCTCTCGAGGCGTCGGTGTTGAGGATGGAGCTGACTACCTAAATCCGACTCTCAAGGCGCTGTTTCCAGATCCGTCAAGTTTCATGGATATGGATCTGGCGGCCGAAATTCTCGTGGATGCCGTGGTGCGCGATCGGCCGATGGCCGTCTTTGCCGACTATGATGTGGATGGGGCGTCCAGCGCTGCTCAATTGGTCCGGTGGATGAGGGCCGTCGGCAAGGCACTGCCTATCTACGTGCCGGATCGCATCACAGAGGGCTACGGACCCTCACCGGCAGCCTTTCGGCGGCTGAAAGCGCAGGGTGCCGAACTGGTGATCACTGTGGACTGTGGTGCCGCAGCCTATGATGCCATCAGCTATGCCACCGAAATTGGGTTAGAGGTTGTCGTTATTGACCATCACCTGATGCGAGGGGACGAGGTTCCGCCTGCTGCGGCCTTGGTCAATCCCAATCGTCCGGGGGACATGTCGGGGCAGGGGGTCTTGGCGGCGGCAGGCGTGACGTTTGTGCTGTTGGCCGCTCTGAACCGAGAGGCTCGCAAGCGAGACCTCTTTGCCCAGCAAGCCGAGCCGGACTTGCGGGAGTGGTTGGACCTGGCGGCCATGGGGGCAATCTGTGACGTAACGGAGTTGGTGGGCTTCAATCGGGCCCTGACCACCCAGGGCCTCAAAGTGATGTCAGGGTGGCGCAATCTTGGTTTGAGGGCCTTGCTCGACGTCGCAAAGGCGCAGGGGCCGGCAACCAGTTTCCATGCCGGGTTCATTCTTGGGCCCCGGATCAACGCCGGAGGGAGAATCGGTCGCTCGGATTTGGGTGCCAGACTGCTGTCTACGGATGACCCTGAGGAAGCGGCTAGCCTTGCGGCAGAGCTCGACGCGTTGAATGTCTCGCGCAAGGAGGTTGAGCGGGAGGTGCTGGAGGCCGCCATTCGTATCGTCGAGCGGGAAAGCAACCATATCGACTTGCCAATCCTTTTGGTCGCGGCGGATGACTGGCACCCCGGCGTCATCGGGATTGTTGCCGGGCGCTTGCGGGAGCGCTATCGCAAGCCGGTGATGGTGATCGGCATTGATCGGATCGCCGACATCGGCAAGGGCTCCGGGCGCTCACAGCCTGGGGTTAACTTGGGCCGCGCGGTTCAGGCAGCCTACGAAGCTGGGCTTTTGATTGCCGGGGGTGGCCACGCCATGGCCGCAGGTCTGAGCGTCAAGCCAGACACCATTCCGGAGTTGCGGGAGTTTTTGTGTCAGCACATGCAAGCCGAGGCTGATACTGCCCAAGCCCAGGATGGCCTGGACATAGATGCCCTCTTGACGACTGCAGGTGCGGACCGCGCGCTTTATGCCAGCTTTCAGCGCATGGCTCCCTTCGGTCCCGGCAATGTAGAGCCGATGTTTGCCATTGCGGACGTACGAATTGAGCGACCGATGGCCCTGCGAGGGGGGCATCTGCGCGTGACATTGGTCGATAGTTCCGGTGGGAAATTGAAGGCGATGGCATGGCGCGCTGAGGATACGGAGATCGGTCGTCGTCTGATGACAGAAGGTGGAGCCGTTCACGTCGCAGGGCGACTGAAGCCGGATGACTGGCAGGGGCGACAAGGCGTGGAACTCGAGATCGAAGACGTCGCAGACCCTCGGCGCGAGGGTTAGGGTGGAGTCGTAGCGCGCGAGCCGGTTCGGTGGCTTGCACAGCCTTGTGAACGCAGATATAGACGCCGCTCTCGCGACTGCGGTCCCTTCGTCTATCGGTTAGGACGCCAGGTTTTCAACCTGGAGAGAGGGGTTCGACTCCCCTAGGGACTGCCATCCGCACTAAAAAATCCCTATCTAGGGGAATATCACACGGTTCGCGGGTATTTGACCCATTACCCCCATTGACGGCTCCCCATATCGGGGAACACTCTGCATAGAGGTCAGTTCCGTGTGGACGGGGGAGAGCGGGCCAGAGGGGCAAATGTCTAGTTACGATTTCGAAGGGACGGATCCAAACGACGATGCCGTGCGGATCAATGGTCGCGTCAAGTGGTTCGACGCCGGCAAGGGATACGGATTCATAGTGCCTGATGAACCCGGGAGGACGGGTTTGAAGGACGTGTTGCTGCATGTAACGTCACTGCGCAATGCGGGCCATGAAAGCGCGCTTGAGGGTTCGGCTATTGTTTGTGATGTGGTTCAACGACCCAAGGGATGGCAAGTCTCTGAGGTGTTTGAACTGGACGAGAGCGCCGCGCCGCCACCGGCCGAGCGAAAGCCGGCTGAAGGGTATCGACGAGACCGGGAGGATCGTGGGCGGACGGGCGGATTTGACCGTTCAGGCGGCGGACGAAGTGGGTTTCAACCCCGGATGCAAACCCGTCCACCGAATCGTGGCGTCTTAGAGCGGGCCAAGGTGAAGTGGTTCAATCGCACCAAGGGCTATGGTTTTGTCGTTCGCGACGGGGAGACCGCTGACATTTTCATCCACATCGAAACGCTTCGCAAAGCTGGTGTTGAGGACTTGCAGCCCGGTGACGACGTCATGGTGCGGTTCGCTGAGGGTCCGAAAGGACTGATTGTCGCGGAGATGGAGGGCTGGGCCTAACGGCCTTGCTCTTAGTCCGGACGACGCTCTATGTGCATGGCCTCACTGCCGCAGGAGCCGGGCTCGTTGCCAACAGCCTTTCGAATTTGCCGCCCGCTGGAGATAGGACTCTGGGTCACTTTGTTGGCCTGTCTGGGCGCCGCGGGTTCAAGTCTGGCGTCTGGTATCCCCATCAGCAGCTACGAAGTGAGGCATACCTACCCTCACGACGCCCGCGCCTATACCGAGGGGCTGTATTTCCTCGACGGAGTTCTGTTCGAGAGCACTGGGCTGGAGGGCCGGTCTGATATCCGTAAGGTGCGCATGCGTGATGGCGTGATCACGCAATCCATAAGCCTGGAGCCGAGCCTGTTTGGCGAGGGTATCGTCAATTGGGGCGGGGAGATCATCAGTCTCACTTGGCGCAACCATGTTGGATTTCGTTGGGACGCCGCAACACTGGTCCGCAAGTCCAGCTTTCGCATCTCCGGCGAGGGGTGGGGTCTGACGCAAGACGGTAAGCAAATCATTATGAGCGACGGCACGTCGGACCTGCAGTTCCTCGACCCCAAAACGCTGCAGTCGACCCGTCGCCTCACCGTTAAAGCTGCAGGAAAGCCCGTGGAAAACCTCAACGAGTTGGAGTGGGTCAAGGGCGAAATCCTGGCCAATGTTTGGCTGACCAATCGAATCGCACGAATTGATCCGGTGACAGGAGTCGTCAAAGCCTGGATCGATCTTCGCGGTCTTCCCGAGGCTCAGAACAAGACGAACGCGGACTCCGTGCTCAACGGAATCGCCTATGACGCCAAGGGTGATCGATTGTTTGTGACCGGCAAGAATTGGCCGCATCTCTATGAAATTGCATTGAAGCCTGGAAAGCGTGACCACCGATGAAGGCTCAAGTCGCCGAAGTCGACATCCCAAGCCCACCTGACGGCTATATGCGCTCGACAGGGCGCGGCGCGTTCACCACGCACAATGGCCCCTACTTCCACAGGACCGACCTGGAGGAGGGTAGCGCTCAGGCCTTTTTCGCGCTTTCCCGCCACGCAAACGGCTTAGGCTTGGTGCACGGCGGTATGCTCACGGCATTTATGGACGGGCTCTTGGCCGCTGCTGTCTATCGGACCACCCAGAAGATCAGCGTCACGATCCATCTGTCGGTCAACTTTCTGCATATGGCGCGGGTCGGCGAGTGGGTGATGGGCGAGGCCAAGGTGACGCGCGCGACCCGTGATGTCGCCTTCGTCGAGGGGCGCGCCTATGTGGGAAGCCATGACGTTATCCGGGCTTCGGGGGTATTTAAGTTGATGAACCGTCGCCCAGAGTAGCGAAGGGTTTGCGTCTGCGGCCAAAGCCCTATATCGCAACGACCGTTCGGCGACGTCGGGGTGTAGCGCAGCCTGGTAGCGCATCTGGTTTGGGACCAGAGGGTCGAAGGTTCGAATCCTTTCGCCCCGACCATCGCCGAACCTGATCTTGGGACGAGAGAGACGACATGCTCGCGCGCATCTACCGCCCGGCCAAGACGGCTACCCAGTCGGGCCGCGCCAAGACCAACAACTGGCTGCTTGAGTTTGAGCCCGTTTCAGCCAGACGTTCAGACGACCTGATGGGCTGGACCCTGACCACGGATATGGACGGACAGGTGCGCCTGAATTTCGAAACCAGCGACGCCGCCGTTGCCTATGCTCAGAAGCATGGGATCGCGTTCCAGATCTCAGATCCCAAACCGGCAAAGAAGATCCTCAAGGCCTATGCGGACAATTTTGCGTTTGGCCGCAAGCAGCCCTGGACGCATTAGGACGGGTTCAAGCGCCCTTAGCTCAACTGGATAGAGCACCGACCTTCTAAGTCGGGGGTTGCAGGTTCGAGCCCTGCAGGGCGCGCCATCCTGCTACGCCCTTTCGGGCATCGCAGGACGGGTCCTAGATCAGGCCTTAGCCATGTTGATCACGTGCATCTGGGTGAACTCGGCGAGGCCTTCCTGACCCAGTTCGTTGCCGATGCCGGAAAGTTTCGCACCGCCGAAGGGGATGTTGGGAGCCAGTTCGGCGTGTTTGTTGATCCAGACGGTGCCGGTATCCATGCGGCTGGCCAAATCAAAGGCTTTGTCGAGATCCTTGGACCAGATTGAGCCGCCCAGCCCGTAGGATGAGGCATTGGCCCGGGAGAGGGCGTCTTCGCCGTCCTTGATCTTGATGACGGGGAGAACTGGGCCGAACTGCTCCTCGTCCACCAATCGCGTGCCATCGGATATATCGCGCACAATGGTTGGGCGTATGAAGTAGCCCTTTCCGGCATGCGGAACGCCACCGGCGATCACGGTGCCTTGGGTCTTGGCGTCTTCGATGATGCCGAGCACCTTCTGAAACTGCGTCTTGTTTTGCAATGGGCCAATTGTGACGCCCTGTTGCAGGCCATCACCCATGACCGCCGCGTCGGCCAACTTGGCTAGCTCGTCGCACATGGCGTCGTAGATGCTCTCATGGACATAGGCGCGCTTGATGGCGATGCAGACTTGGCCGGAGTTCTGGAATGCACCGGCGAAGATCTTGCCAGCGGTCTCCTTAGGATCATTGCCCTCCAGGACGATGGCGGCGTCATTGCCGCCCAGCTCCAGGGTAATGCGCTTCAGGGCTTCAGCGGCCCCGGCCATGACCTTCTTGCCGGTTTCGGTGGAGCCGGTGAAGGAGACCTTGCGAATGTCAGGGTGGGCTGTGATTGCCGCACCAAGGTCATTGGCATCGGAGATGACATTCAGCACGCCGGGTGGCAGCAGGTCCTTCACCAATTCGGCTATGCGCAGGGTCGAAAGTGGCGTGGTCGCGGCCGGCTTCAGGATCACCGTGTTGCCGGCCAGCAGAGCAGCGGGGACCTTGAACGCCATCAGGATGAGTGGGAAGTTCCAAGGCACGATGGCACCGACGACGCCCAGCGGGCGGCGGCGGGACACCACCTTGCGGGTGTCGGAGTCCTCAATGATGTGTTCAGCCAATTCCAGGGTCGAGAAGTAGCGGAAGAAGGCGGCGGCCCCGAAGACCTCACCCATGGCGTCTTGGAGGGGCTTGCCCTGTTCCTGGGTCAGGATGCGGGCCAGATTGGCGACGTCCCCCTGGATCGCATCGGCCATGGCCAGCAGAGCTTTGCGTTTCTCGTCGATTGAGGTGGCAGCCCAAGCCGGGAAGGCGCGCCTGGCAGCGGCAACAGCTTGATCAAGCTGGGCTTTTGAAGCACGAGGACATTCGGCGAGCACATCTTCGGTGGCGGGGTTGAGGACTGACATGGTTGAATCGCCATCGACCAACTTGCCATCAATTAAGAGTTTGAACGGTCCCACGGGTCGTCTCCAATGATGTGAACCTGCGAACTTGCAGGCCTGACGCTGGGTTAGGCTAGCCTGTTGTAGGCATCCAGGCCAACGCGCAAGTCCGCGATCAAGTCGTCAGGGTTTTCCAAGCCGATATGCAGGCGCATCAAGGGGCCACCATAGCTCGGCGGCGAAAGTCGGACCTTGAGCTGCTCGTCGCAGGAAATGGCCAGGCTCTCGAACCCGCCCCAGGAAAAGCCTAGGCCAAATAATTTCAGGGCGTCGAGGAAGGCATCGACGGCAACAGGGTTGCATGCCTTCAGGACGAAGCCGAATAAGCCACAAGTTCCGGAATAGTCGCGAGCCCATAAGTGATGATCAGGTGAGTCGGGTCGAGCGGGATGTCGGACACTTAGAACCTCGGGTTGTTTCGACAACCAATCGGCGACAATCAAGCCGTTCCGGCCATGTCTATCCAGTCGAGTAGCTAGGGTGCGAAGCCCACGGAGCACCTGATAGGCGTCTTCGGCGGAGACGGCCCAACCGAGGTTTACGACGCCGTCGTTCAGAGTTTGCGCCAGGGCAGGGTCGGAAGCTGCGGCAGATCCCATGAAGACATCGGAATGGCCGCCAACATACTTTGTCAGAGCTTGGACGCTGATATCCACGCCATGGTCGAGAGGCTTGATGAGGTAGCCTGCCCCCCAAGTGTTATCGGCAAGGGTGAGGATGCCGCGCGCTCTGGCTAACTCAGATATCCCTGAGAGGTCTTGCATTTCAAAGCTTAGGGAGCCTGGGCTTTCCAGAACGATGAGCTGGGTGGCGGAGCTAGCGCTGGCCACTAGATCTTCCGGGCTGAGGTTCGGGTCATAGTAACGGGTTGTCACGCCGAAGGGTGCCAAGACCTTGTCGCAGAATCGACGGGTCGGCTTGTAGACCGAATCGACGACGAGGATCTCGTCTCCCGCCTTAAGGACCGCCAGCATTGCCCCGCATAGAGCCGCGTTGCCCGATGGGTAGAGTTCAACACCCACAGCGTGCTCAAGCTCACACAGCGCTATCTTTAGCGCATCGTGGGTTGCCAAGCCATGCCGACCATAGGTGATGTAGGCGGAGTCGTCATAAAGAGCCGCAGCGTTGGGCAACAGTACGGTAGAGCCCTTCTGGATGACCGGGGATACCGTCACAGCGGGTCCATTGCCCTGGGGAAGGGTCATTCCAGCGTGGATCAATCGGGTCTCTTCGGCCATTGGGCTTGACGGCTCACGGGGAATGGAGGCGAAACTGCTCGATATCCTTAGAGCCTTGGTTGGCTCCGCGATCAAGGAGAGCGTGCGTGCGCAAGCGGTTGGCCGGGTTGGGATTGGCCCTGGTGGTTGCGGCGTGTGGATCGCCGCCCGAACCTGTGCAGGTCAAGACGGTCACCGACGTCGCGGTGACGCCATTGCCCGATACGGCCTTCAAGGCGAAGCCCAGCAAGACCTTGGTGGCAATCCGTAAGCGGGGTTGGTTAGCGTGCGGAGTCAATCCGGGATTGGCGGGCTTTGCCTACCCGGATGGTCGGGGCCATTGGAATGGGTTCGATGTCGACATTTGCAGGGCGGTGGCGGCGGCGACTTTGGGAGATGCCAAGGCTGTTCGGTTCGTGCCGGTCTCGGCGGAGGATCGGTTTTCTCTGCTATCTAGCGGAAAAATAGACATTCTTTCGCGAAACACCTCTTGGACATTTGCCAGGGATGCAGGGATGGGATTCGAATTTCCGGCGGTGACCTACTACGACGGTCAGGGGTTCCTAGTGCCAAAGTCACTGGGGCTGGGGAGTGCTGGAGAGTTGGGTGGAGCTCGGATCTGCGTACAGACCGCGACAGCCAGCCAGGCGAATTTGGCAGACTTCTTCCAGGTTAGGGGTTTGAAATATAAAGAGGTTTTGGTCTCTAGTGAGGCCGAGGCGCGGGCGCGATATCAGGAGGAGGCGTGTGATGCCTTTACGGCCGATGTGTCGGCCCTGGCCTCGTCGCGGTCGGTGATGAACAGCCCGAACGGACACGTCATCCTGGCCGAAGTGATCTCGAAGGAGCCGTTAGGGCCGGTCGTTCGCAAGGACGATCCGACTTGGTCAAGTGTGGTAAGATGGAGTGTCTACGCCACGCTACTGGCGGAAGAACTTGGGGTGAACTCTAAGAATTACAAAGAATTAGTAGCAAGTTCGCAAGATCCGCGTGTGCGGCGCTTGCTGGGCGCTGAGGGGGATTTAGGTCCACAGATTGGGCTGCAAAAGGATTGGGCAGTGCAGATTGTTGGGCAGGTCGGGGCCTACAATGAGATTTTCGACCGCAATATCGGGGATGGGTCGTCATTAAAATTAGGGCGTGGGATGAACGCTCTGTGGAACGCGAAGGACCCTGGATTGATGTATCCACCACCGGTGCGATAGGGGTGGTTTGAAGCTGGTTTGGTGCATGTTCTATGTAGGTCGCACTGTTATATCTCGAATTGCATCGCGCAACGATTACTGAGCCCGTGGAGGGCCTCGGTCCGTAGGATGGCGACCAGACGTGGGGACGGATTTGCGAGGATTTCAAATCCGAGACCTTCGTAGAACGGGGCGTTGAACGAAACGTCCGCGAAGGTTGTGAGAGTCGCTGAGCTGCACCCCTTCTGTTTGGCCAATGCCAAGGCTGACTGGACGAGGGCACGGCCCAATCCTCGCCGCTGGAAGTCTTCATGCACGGAGAGTTCAAGGAGGTGGAGGTCGCCTCCGATGACCTCTGTGATCATGACGCCGACAACCGTGCCGTCGATCTCCGCGACCCGGACTTTGTTCGCTGCGATCAGAGGCGGGTAGTCTTCGACTTCGACGACAGAGTCGTGTTCGACCCAGGCGTGGGGTGTGTCCCGGAAAGCTTTGGCGGCTGATCTCTCAATGTCAGGCAAACGCGGGATATCTGAAGTTCGAGCACGGCGAATGAGGTGGGTCATCCGACCTCGATGGCGGCACCTTCCAGCGCGCCCCATTCGCTCCAGGAGCCGTCATAGACGGGGATGTCGTGATGGCCGAGACGGGCCAGGGCCAGAGCTATCACTGAGGCTGTTACACCGGACCCGCAGGTGGTGACGATGGGCTTACCTAGGCTGATCGATGCGGACTTGAAAACCTCGGTCAGCTCGGCGACCGACTTCATCCGGCCATCGGGGTTCAGCAGAGTGTCGAAGGGTAGATTGAGCGCTCCGGGCATGTGGCCTGACTTCAGTCCTGGGCGGGGTTCGGGGGCATCACCCCGGAACCGCGGCGCGCTGCGCGCGTCCACCATCTGGGCGGACCTGCTCGATAGGATTGCGGTGACCTCTGCGGCTGAGCGGATGAGGCTAGGGTTGTGGGACGGCGCCAAAACCGAGGCGGTTGGAACCACGTTTCCAGATCCGAGAGGTCGGCCTTCCGTCCGCCACGCCTTAAGGCCGCCGTCGAGCACGTAGACCTTGTCGAACCCCATGAACCTTAGGTTCCACCAGACGCGGGCGGCGGCTCGGATGCCGAAGGTGTCATAGACAACCGTAGTGGCGTCGCGCGACAAACCAAAGTTGCCACCGGTTTGGGCGAAGGCCTGCGGAGTCAAGGCCATGTGCGGCAGATCGGTTGCGTGATCCGACAGCGCATCGATGTCAAAAAACACCGCTCCGGGAATGTGAGCCTCAGTGTATTCCGCATGACCAGAGCGCCGCTCAGCGGGCAGCCACCAACTGCAATCAAGAATGCGCAGGTCTGGGTCGGTGAGGTGGTCGGCCAGCCAGTCGGTGGAGACTAAGGGGTCGGTCATAGCCATGGGGGCGGGGGCAGGCCGCGCTCCCTCAAGAATTCCGGATTGAAGATCTTGCTCTGATAACGCGCGCCCTGGTCACAGAGGATGGTGACAATGGTGTGGCCGGGTCCGAGGTCCCTGGCCATGCGGATCGCTCCAGCCACATTGATGCCGGTGGAGCCGCCCATGACGAGGCCTTCGTGGGCGACCAGATCATAGATAGCCAGAAGCATCTCTTCGTCATCGATCCGGTAGGGATGATCGACGGTCAGGCCTTCGAGGTTGGCGGTGATCCGACCCTGTCCTATGCCTTCGCTGATCGAGGTGCCGTCGGCCTTAAGCTCGCCGTGAGCATAATATTCGTAGAGAGACGCGCCGCCGGGATCGGCCAGACCAATCTTGATATCGGATTTGCGGTCGCGCAGGGCCTGGGCCACGCCCGCCAGGGTGCCGCCCGATCCCACTGCACAGATGAAGGCGTCGATATTTCCGGCCGTCTGATCCCAGATTTCCGGGCCCGTGGTTTCGAAATGCGACTGGCGATTGGCGACATTATCGAATTGGTTGGCCCAGATTGCCCCTTCGGGTTCTCGCGCGTTGAGCTCTTCGGCGAGGCGGCCCGAATAGCGGACATAGTTGTCGGGGTTTGAATAGGGCAGGGCGTCGACCTCGACCAACTCGGCTCCGAGCAAACGAATGGCGTCTTTCTTCTCCTGGCTCTGGGTGCGAGGAATGACGATGGTGGTCTTGTAGCCAAGCGCTCCGGCGACCATGGCCAGGCCGATGCCCGTATTGCCCGCCGTACCCTCGACGATTCGCCCGCCGGGTTTGAGGAGGCCGCGCTTCTCGGCGTCCCGGACGATGTAAAGGGCGGCGCGGTCCTTCACCGAGGCTCCGGGATTCATGAATTCGGCCTTGCCCAGGATTTCGCAGCCGGTCGCATCGCTGGCGCGGTTGAGACGAATGAGCGGGGTATTTCCAATGGCGTCTAGGACGCTGCGTGCGACGGTCATGGAAGTGTATTTAGGACGGCGCAGTCGAGAGGCAAAGAGGCTGTAGAGTTCGAGACACGATTTCCGGCTTGTGAAGTCGGCGGGGCCGCGCCACTTAAGCCTTTGTCGGCAACCCCCTGAGATTCCCCAATGTCCGTGCTCTCCCTCGACAAGTGGAACATCTCCATCGGCGAAGGCCAGCCCCTGGTGGTGATCGGCGGGTTGAACGTACTTGAAGACCTAGAGTTAGCTCGACTGACCGCGCAGCGGCTCAAGGCGGTGACCGGCAAACTCCAACTACCCTTCATTTTCAAAGCCAGTTTCGACAAGGCTAACCGGTCTTCGATACACAGCTACCGTGGTCCAGGGCTGGAGGCGGGTTTGGAAATGCTGAGCACCATCAAGTCTGAGTTCGGCGTGCCGATCTGCACCGATGTTCATGAGATCGATCAGGCCGAGGCGGTAGCCGAGGTGGCCGACCTGGTGCAGATACCGGCTTTCCTATGTCGCCAGACCGATCTGGTCATCGCCACGGCGCGCGCGACCCAGAAAGCGGGCGGATTGTTGCATGTGAAGAAGGGGCAGTTCCTGGCACCTTGGGATTGCCGCAACATCCTCGACAAGATCAAGGAAGCCATTGAGGAGGACATCACGATCCTCTGTGAGCGAGGGGTTTCCTTCGGCTATAATAATCTGATCGTCGATATGTTGGGCATCGAGGAGATGAAACAGCTGGGGGTGCCGGTGACCATCGACGCGACCCACGCGACCCAATTGCCGGGTGCCAATCCGAAGTCGAACGGGGCTTCGACGGGAGGGCGGCGATCGGGAGTGCCGATCTTGGCCAAGGCCGCAGTGGCGGCGGGCGCTGACGGTGTGTTCCTAGAATTTCACCCTGATCCTGAAAAGGCGCTTTGCGATGGGCCGAGCTGTTTGCCCCTAGACAGCGCAGAAGGCCTGCTGGCCAGCCTCAAGGCGATCCATGCGGTGCGCTGAGCAAGGCTTGACCAATGGCGTTGCGGGTCGCAGAGGCTGAAGCATGGATCTGACGAGCCTACAGAAACTGCTGACCTCGCTGCGTGGTGTGCGGCTGGTCTGCGTTGGCGACATCATGGTGGACCGGTTCATATATGGCGACGTCAACCGAGTGTCGGCGGAGGCCCCGATCCCAGTGCTGGCCCGAACGCGGGAACTGGTGATGTTGGGCGCGTCGGGCAATGTGGCGCGCAACGTGGCGACCCTGGGCGGTGACGTGGCGTTGATCGGACTGGTCGGCGGGGACTCTGAGGGCCACGAGGCCATGCGTTTGATTGGGGATGAGGCGGGGATCGAAGGGTTCCTGGTCACCGACCCGTCGCGGCCTACGACCCTGAAGACCCGGTTTGTGTCAGGCAACCAGCAGCTCCTGCGGGTGGATCTGGAGGAGAGCCGACCGGCAGAGGGCGATATTGACCAGAGGCTGGTGCGCACGGTTCGGGATGTGGCCGAGGGGGCCGGGGTCATCGTGATTTCGGACTACGGCAAAGGGGTCGTCACCGATGCGGTGATCTCTGCCTGCCGCGAGGCGGCTGCCGTGGTGATCGTCGACTCCAAGGCCCGCAGTTTCCGGCGTTACGGCGCAGTCGACATTATCAAGCCCAATGCGGCGGAGCTGGCACACGCGACCGGCATGCCGACATCCACAAATGATGAGATCGCCGCAGCATTGACCCACGCCCTGTCGCTCTGCGAGGCCAAGGCGATCCTGGTGACCCGGGCGGCCAAGGGAATATCTCTGGCCGTGCGCGGAGAATCTGTGCGGCACTTCCCCGGCGTGCCGCGTGAGGTGTTCGACGCCTCCGGAGCAGGCGATACCACGATAGCGGCTTTGGGCTTGGCCCTGGCGGCAGACGCCCCCATCGAGGATGCCATCCAGTTTGCCATGCTGGCCTCGGGCGTGGCGGTCGGCAAGGTGGGCACCGCCACGGTCTCACCTGAGGAAATGATCGACGCGGCACTGGCGGCCCATATGGCCTCGCCGGAGATCAAGGTCGTGACGCCCGAGCGGATGATCCAAGAGGTGGAACGCTGGCGAGCCAAGGGTCTGCGGGTCGGGTTCACCAATGGCTGTTTCGATATCCTCCATCGGGGGCACGTCGCCTATCTTGACCGCGCGCGGAGTTGGTGTGACCGGTTGATTGTCGGCCTGAACTCTGATCGATCCGTTACGGCGCTGAAAGGCGCGGGTCGCCCGGTCAATGATCTGGAGAGCCGGGCCCTAGTTTTGGCGTCTCTGGCCAGTGTGGATTTGGTAGCGCCGTTTGATGAGGACACCCCCATCGATCTGATCTTGGCGGCGCGACCTGATGTGTTGGTGAAGGGTGCCGATTATTCTGAAGACGAGGTGGTCGGCGGGACCGACGTGAAATCCTGGGGCGGAGAGGTGCGGTTGGCCGATCTCGTTGAAGGCTATTCAACCAGCGAGGCCATCGCGCGTATGACGGCGGGTGCGAAATCATGAGTCGGCGAATCATATTCGTGACCGGTGGAGCCGGGTTCATCGGCTCCAACATCGTGGCCAAGCTCTGCGAAGATCCGGCACTGGATGTGGTGGTCTGCGATTGGTTGCATGAGGCTGATCTGGGCAAATGGCGGAACATCTCCAAGCATCCCATCGGCGACTTTGTGGCCCCGGAGAATATGTTCGAATGGCTGGAGAAGCGCTGGCGAGACGTGGAGCTGGTGGTCCATATGGGTGCGGTTTCGTCGACGACGGAGCCGGATGCCGACAAGATCATCCATGCGAACTTTACGCTCAGCCGTGACCTGTTTCGCTGGTGCGCCGACCGCCAGAGGCGGCTGGTCTATGCATCCTCGGCGGCGACCTATGGCGACGGCGATTTGGGCTTTGAAGATCAGGACGATGTTGCGTCGTTGACCGCCTTGCGGCCCCTGAACACCTATGGCTGGTCGAAAGCGCTATTCGACGCCTTTGCGGCGCGGCAAGCGGCACGGGATTACGCGCCGCCGCAGTGGGTGGGGCTGAAGTTTTTCAATGTTTATGGGCCGAACGAAGAGCACAAACATGCCATGAAATCGGTGGCCTCGCAGATCTGGCCCAAGGTCCGCGAGGGCCACACGGTTCAGCTGTTCAAATCCTACCGCGAGGGGATCGCCGACGGCGGGCAAGAGCGTGACTTCGTCTATGTTCGCGACGTGGCAGACGTGGTGGCCTGGCTGCACAAATCTGAGCACGTGAACGGGGTCTATAATTTGGGCTCAGGCAAGGCGCGGACCTTTGAAGATATGGCGCGTGCGGTCTTCAAGGCCGCCGGCAAGCCTGCCAAGATTGAATATATGCCCATGCCGCCCGCGATCCGCGACAAGTACCAGTACTTCACGCAGGCGCGGATGGATCGCTTGGTCCAGGCAGGTTACAATCAGCCGTTCACGCCTCTGGAGGAGGGGATCGATGACTATGTCACCGGGTTCTTGGCCTCAAGCGATCCCTATCGGTAGTCGCAAAGGGGCGGCGAGTGACCGTTGTGGCTGAGCGGACCCTTCGCAAGCGGGTATTGTTCGGGTTGGGCGCTCTGGTGGCCTTCGTGGTTGCGGCGGCCTATGTCTGGCGCGACGACATCGGGCGGGCGATGCTCGACCCCCAGCAACCGTTTCAGATCTACCGCCCGCCAACAGCCCCCGATTATGCGCAGCGAGCGGCCTGGGCGCTGTTGCCGTCGTCGCCGGGGGAGGTGGCCTTGGATGATCCGCCTGCTGATGTGTTTTTCATTTCGCCGACCACCTTTGACGGCGGGCGACATTGGAATGCGCCGATTGCCGATGAGCGGTCCGATCGGCTGTTTCGCCGGGTGATGGCCCCCAACTATGCCGGGCCCTTCGTTCGGGTCGGACGGTTGTTTGCGCCACGGTACCGACAGGCTAGCCTCTACACCCTGACCACCCTGCGGGAGGATGCGCGGGAGGCGCGCAAGTTCGCTTACGGCGATGTGGCTCAGGCCTTTCGGCAGTTTTTGTCAGACTATAATCAAGGCCGCCCCTTCCTGATCATCGGTGTGGAGCAGGGTGGAACCCTAGCGGCACGATTGATTGCCGAGGAGGTGAGTTCACACCCGGAGGTTCGGGCACGGCTGGCCGGGGCCTATATGATCGAGGCCGTGACACCGGCAGATGCGCCACCGCTGCCGCCCTGCAAGGGGCGTCGGGAGGCAGGGTGTCTGGCGGCCTGGGTGAGTGTGTTTGAGAATGACTTGCCTGGCGCTCAGGACCTGCAGAACCGCTCGTTGGTCTGGGCTCAGGGCGGGGACTTGGGCAATCTGAATGGCCGCAAGCCGCTCTGCTTCAACCCTTTGTTGGGCGCGACGAGTGATCAGCAGGCTCCGGCCCGATTGAGCCTGGGGGCGGCCAATGCCACGGGCCTGGAATGGGGTGCGCGACCGGCCTTTCTGACGCGGCAAATAAGCGCGGTGTGTCGCGACGGGATACTGCGGGTATCGCGACCGAAGTCGGCGATGTTGAGGCCGTCTGGGTCTTGGGCGGATCGGCAGAAGGAGCCAGCCTACAACCTTTTCTACGCCGATCTGGAGGCCGATGCGAAGGCCCGCGTCGTCGCGCTCAGCCTGCGTCCTTTAACGGCGAGCTCGGACGCCAGTCGAAAAGCTCCTGCAACACCCTGACCGCTTGCCCGCGAGGGCTGGTGAGGGCGGGATCGCGGGCCAGGATCAGCCTGGCGTCATCCCCAGCCGTGAGGAACAGGTCGCGATGGGCGATGGGGTCGGCAAAGACATAGGCCGGGAAGCCCGATTGGCGCAGGCCAAGGGCGTCTCCGCCACCGCGTAGCTCAAGGTCGGTCTCGGCGATCTGGAATCCGTCATCGGTGCGGCGCAGGATATCCAGGCGTCTTTGGGCATTCTCGGAGAGCGGCGGATCATAAAGCAGAACGCAGGAACTCTCCTTTCGCCCTCGACCGACCCGGCCGCGCAGTTGGTGGAGCTGGGCCAAACCGAAGCGCTCGGCCTGTTCGATGATCATGATTGTGGCATTGGGCACATTGACGCCGACCTCCACTACAGTTGTGGCCACCAGGACCTGGATTTTTCCGTCGGCGAAATCGGCCATAACAGCGTCCTTCTCAGCAGGTGGCATCTTGCCGTGGACGAGGCCGACGCTGGGGCCGATCTGGGCGCGGAGTTCGGCGGCGCGGATCTCGGCGGCCTTCAGGTCAACAAACTCAGACTCTGAGACCAGGGGGCAAATCCAAAAGGCTTGCGCACCTTCGCTGACCGCTTGTTTCAAGCGGGCCTCGACCTCGGCCACGCGGCTCATGGGCGCGGCGCGGGTGGCGACTGGGGTGCGACCTGAAGGCTTTTCGTCGATGCGGCTGACATCGAGGTCGCCATAAAGCGTGAGCTCTAGGGTTCGCGGAATGGGGGTGGCCGACATGGCGATGAGGTGGACCGCCTTGCCCTTGGCTTGCAGGCGTTGACGCTCGGCGACCCCGAACCGGTGCTGTTCGTCGACGACGGTGAGCTGGAGTTGGTGAAAGACCACGTCGTCCTGGAAGAGCGCGTGGGTGCCTACCGCGATCTGGGCGGTGCCGGAGGCGAGGGCACGCAGTTTCTCGGCTCGCAGAGCGCCCTTATCTCGGCCAGTCAGCAGCACGGCAGTGATGCCATGGGCAGCGAGAGGTTGGGCCAGGGTCTCGAAGTGCTGGCGGGCGAGGATCTCAGTGGGGGCCATCAGGGCGCTCTGACCACCCGCAGCCGTCACATCGGCCATGGCCAGCATGGCGACCACCGTCTTGCCGGAGCCGACGTCACCCTGAACCAAGCGGCTCATTCGTTCGCCAGCCTGAAGGTCACCGCGAATTTCCGAAAGCGCACGAACCTGGGCGTTGGTCAGTTTGAAGGGCAGCTCGGCCTCGATCAGGTCGGCGAGGGGGCTGGCTGGGACCTTGGGGGCTTGGTCCTTGCGGCGTTCTGCCTTGCGCTGGGCCATGGCTAGCTGGTGAGCGAGGAGTTCGTCATAGGCTAAGCGACGGATGTGAGATCCATGGGGCAGGAGGTCGGCCTCCGTCTCCGGCGCGTGGAGTTTGGTGAGCGCGTCGCGCCAGCTGGGCAGTTGCTCCCGGGCCCGCCAAGCAGGGTCTTGCCACTCAGGCAGCTCCGGCGCGCGGGCAAGAGCCTCCAAAACGAACTTGCGTACGTTGCGAGCCGCTAGTCCGGCAGTCGCTGGATAAACGGTTTCGACCTCAGGAATGTCGGCCGCTCGCTCCGGCGGAACCATGTAGTCCGGGTGGGCGATTTGGAGGGTCTGGCCGAAGCGCTCGACCTTTCCGGAGACTAGGCGTTTGGCTCCGACTGGATGTTTGGCGAGGAGTTGGTTGGCGAAACTGCCGAAGAATACCAGATCTAGGGTCCCGGTGCCGTCATAGGTCTTTATCCGCCAGGGCTGTTGCGGACCTCGGGGTTGATAATGCGCATCGATTTCCACCAGGAAGGTCTGGGTGTCGCCTTCAACGGCCTCGACCACGGTAGACATGGTGCGGCGGATCAGGCTGTGAGGTTTGAGGAAAAGAACGTCGCGGACGATGGGGCCGGCCAGTTTATCCAACAAAGGCGCAATCCGCGCGCCGACGCCCTTCAGCGTGGTGATCGGCGCATAGAGCGGGAAGAGGATTTCCGGTCGCATGGGACTCAATATCAGGGAGTTCCATAGTTTTCGCGACACCAGATTGAGTCTGTGGGGTAGTTAGGGAGAGAATGCTTCACGACAAGCGCGTCTTGGTTGAAGGTGGTCAACCATCCGGGAGGCAACGATGAGCTACGCGGCGGTTCAAGCGGCAGTGGAGAAACAACTCCCCCAGGCACGCCAGGGGTTCAGTCTCCGAGCAAAAGCCTTTTTGAGAGGCCAAATTTCCCCTCGCG